>CAYGDZ010000006.1:0-19356 GCA_964348805.1 uncultured Candidatus Saccharibacteria bacterium
AATTATATATATTTTACAAATATTTATTAGCGTTTTTAATCGATAACTAGCTAAAATAATAAAAAAGAGATATATTAATAAATGAATTTGGTTGCCATTTATCAAGCTAGCCGTACGCTTTACCAAAGTTTGTCGCATCGATAACTAGTCAGGGCAAGATAACCAATACAAACTTTGGCTTTACTGATAGGTCGAACAGCAAAGCGAATAATAGGAGAATATATTATGACTCAAGATAAAGATGCTAAAAACAAATACGACAAAGAAGATATGGACGTTTGGTTGCAGAGCCAGAAAAATTGGCGCGCCTGGGGCAGCTGGTTTAGCTGGGGTAGCCCAATCGGACTAGGAATCTTTTTTGTGCTAGTCGCAATTACATTTTGGATTTTTATAGAAACTATAAAATAAATCCAAAAGCATAAACAAAAAGCAGCTTGCAAGATAGCTGCTTTTTGTTTACCTCTGTTATAATTAGATTCAATGAATGATATAAAAATAGCGTTAGAGAAAATCGTTAGCGCGCAGTATCCAGAAGCGAAAGCTTCAATAGAGCTTACTCGACCTGAGCCACAATTTGGTGATTTTAGCTCGAACATTGCACTGCAACTTTCCAAGGAACTAGGTGAAAAACCACGTGAAGTTGCAGAAACAATAGTAAAAAAATTGAATGAAGATGAAAGTGTAGAAAAAGCAGAAGTTGCTGGTCCAGGGTTTATAAATATTACACTTAAGCAGCGGGTTTTAGAGAAGTTTTTGTATACAGTGTTGGAAAACAAGCTAGAAGATGAAATACCGAAGCTGCGCAGTGGCCAGACTGTTGTTATCGAAACGAACAATCCAAATCCTTTTAAGGCGATGCATATTGGGCATGCGTTTAATGCAATTATTGCTGATACCATTGCTAATTTACTCGAAGCTAGTGGTGCAAAAGTATACAGAGTCAGTTATCACGGTGATGTAGGACTCCACGTTGGCAAGAGTATGTATAGTTTGCTCAAATACATCGATGGCGACATCGATAAACTAACGAATATCCCAGAGGGTGAGCGAAATTCATTCATGTCTAAAATGTACGCCGAAGGTTCAACAGCCTACAAAGAGGATGAGTCGGCAAAGTCTGAGATTAACGATCTAGCGCAGCAGTCGTTCGAGCCAAAATCTGCACTTTATAAACAGGCATATGATATCTGCAAAGATTGGAGTTTTGAGCAAATTGATCAGACTGTTGCTCGTTTGGGCAATAAACCAACCGAGGAGCAAGGACGGTTTCTGGAAAGCGATGCTGATCATCGGGGTGTGAAAATTGTAAAAGACAATGTACCTGATGTTTTTCAGGAAAGTGATGGAGCACTCATTTTTCCAGGTAGTAAGTATGGGGCATTTGATAATGCATTTGTAGCAAGCAACGGTCGCGGGCTGTACGCTGCACGAGATCTAGGTCTCATGCAACTAAAAAATGAGTATTATCATCCACAAAAAAGCTACATTGTTACGGCTGAAGAACAAAAAGCGTATTTTGTGGGAGTAATAGCAGCTGCAGAGCTATGTATGCCAGATCTTAAAGATGTAACTGTAAATATATCGACAGGTACAGTAAAGCTAACCACTGGTAAAATGAGCTCTCGTGACGGTGATGTATTAGAGATAGATTGGCTGCTCGACCAAATAGCTAATGCCGTGAAAGAACGTGGTGGTGAAGGGGATAAGATAGTTGAGTCTGGGGCTCTGCGCTACCAATTTTTGAAAGTAAGAATTGGTTCGGATGTAACATTTGATGTCAATGAATCTATCAATGTTATTGGCAATACTGGTCCGTATTTGCAGTATGCACATGCCAGGGCATGTTCTATTTTGGCAAAGAGGGGCGTGACACCGATGTATGATTCTGAGTTCAATGTGTCAGAGCGTATTTTGGCTAGTAAAATGACCGCATACCCGGAAGTAGTTGCACTAGCTACAAAAGAGCTGCTGCCGCATCATATCTGCACTTATTTGTATGAGTTGTCTCAAGAGTTTAATCGCTTTTATGAAAAGAACCAGGTTATCGGCAGCGAGTTTGAAGTCAATAGGCTAAGTTTAGTGTCGTGTTATGTTGGTATATTAAAATCAGGCCTAGGGTTGTTGGGTATCCAAGCACCGAACAAAGTCTAGCTTGCGCACATCACAGGACAAGAGTAAAATACAATACGTGAGTAAGCGAATTATTATCTCGAATGATCTTTGCGCCATCGGCGTGCTGATTGTTGCGTAGATAGATTCGTCTGTACACAACCCAGGGAACGAAACGAATCTATCTCCGTCCAGGCGATAGATTTTTTGTTCCTCGCACATATACATCACAACTTGTCAGGGAGTAGCCATGGCACGAAGAAAAAGTACTAGAAAAGACCGCCGGGAAGAGCGAGCAATGATCTCTGAGGAGATCATGAAGTTCATGGAAGAACGCCCAGGCTTCTATGGGGAGAATGGCCAGGACGCGATTGATTTTCTCAAGAAAAGACTTAGCCTTACTTGTAGCAACAGTCGTGTTCGTGAATCTCTCAACAATCTGATCAACAAAGGACTGATCAAACGCAAGTGTTTTAACCTCCAGGCAGGTACGCCAGATGCGGCGCACGGAGAAGATGGCGTCATCTTTTACAAAGATGGTGTCCCTGACGACAGATTTCCCCCGGCATTTCTGGCATTCGTCGACAAAAACCGGTCATATTTTTTGACCGTTTAGCTTGGCTGTGATGTGGGGTGTTGCTAGTTAGTTATTAGCAACACCCCGAAAATATTTTGATACAATTGAATCTATAGAAACAGGAGTTTATATGCTAAAGAAAAAGAGAAGTGAGACAGTTGATTTTGCTACAGCCAACAGCACTATTGAGGTCAACGAGCCTCGTGGCAAACGCAAAAAAACCGTTGCCAAAAAAGTAGGTGTCAAAAGCGCCAAGCACGCCTATGGATTCATGGATTTTATACGTACACAAGGGGTTGTTGGACTAGCCGTTGGTTTGGTCCTAGGTGGGGCAGTGACAATTTTGGTGAAATCGTTGATCGATAATATTGTTATGCCACCACTTGGATTTGTACTTGGCTCTGCCGAGGGCTTAAAAGGACTCGAGATGACTATTGGCAAAACTGGTGGCAAGCAGGCTATTTTGCATTACGGAGTGTTTCTAAATGACTTAGTGAACTTTATAGTGATCGCGATTGTCATATATCTGATTGTGCACATGTTAGGCTTGGATAAACTAGACAAGAGTAAAAACTAATGAGCAAAAAAGCAAAAATACTTTGGTTAGATTTAGAAATGACAGGGCTAGACGTTGGTAAAGACGTTATCTTGGAGGCGGCCGCTATAGCAACCGATTGGGATTTTAACGAAATCGCCACATTTGAAGCTGCTGCACATTATGATGATGCATTTATCAGAGAGCGATTTGCGACTCAGCAATCGTTTTGGGATGAAAACCCCGAGGCTCGTGATGGATTATTAGAGCAAAACAAAGCAGCAATAGAGCCCGAGCAAGTGGAAGCAAAATTTCTAGAGTTTATCAACGAGCATTTTGACGCTGATGAAAAGGTTCTACTGGGTGGAAACTCAATTCATAACGATCGAAACTTTATAAAGGCCGAATGGAGCGATATAGAAACCAGACTGCACTATAGAATGCTAGATGTCAGTGCCTGGAAAGTTGTGTTTGGCGGAAAGTATAAAAAAATGTTCGCAAAAGACAAATCACATAGAGCTTTGGATGATATCCGTGGATCTATAATGGAACTAAAATATTATTTGGGTAAGGTTAAGGTATGACACACAAGGAAATAGAAGAGCATCTACTGAGTTATTCTGGTGCCTGGTTGGACTATCCTTTTGGCCCAGAGGCAGCAGTTTACAAAGTTGGCACCAAAGAAACAGGTAGTGGCAAAATGTTTGCGATTGTAGGTGAAAAATCAGATCCATTGAGGGTTAGTCTAAAGTGTGACCCACAGCTAGCGATAACCTTACGTGAAAAATACGAAACTATTGTGCCAGGTTATCACTTGAATAAAAAACACTGGAACACAATAATTTGTACTGGTCAGCTTAGCAGAGACGAGATATTTGATCTAGCACGCCTCAGTTATGAATTAGTTACAGGTTGAGCTCGTCAATTTGCTGACGGGTTTTACGCAAGTTTTCATCAACGCCAACTAGCGTTGATTTTATTTTTTGGTCTTTGCTTAGCCCATATATCTCAGCAATCAGTGCTCTCAACGAATCGATTTTCTTTATCAATGTGTCAGCGTACACAGCGTCTAATTTATTTTCTAGGTATGCATCTTCAATTTTCTGCATTGTTACCGCGTCAGACTCTGCTGCGATAATTGATTCGTTTGTTTTTTCAGGTATTTGACCTGCCAGAGCAGTGATTAGGTCGTTATAGTCTGTGGTAGCAGTCAAGTTAAAGCTAGTGATAATGTTACTGAGATCTTGATTCTTTAGGTTTCTGGTTGTCTTTGTGTCTGACAACATGGCCTGCATGTTGCTATATCTAACCAACAGATATTGTGCCTGAGTGCTGATACCACCCTGGTTGCTACTAAATAGTAGAATAACTGCAATTATGACAGATATAACTAAACCACCGGCGACCAGTATCATTTTTTTTGAAAATTTACTGTTATTTTCCGGTATGGATTGTACATAGCCATAGTTAGGTTCCATAGTTACTACATTTAAGCACAAACATTTACAGAGGTAAAGGATGTTATAATTAGCAGTATGCAAGACGCAAAAGAGGATATACGAACACGACTCAACATCGAGGATGTGATAGGCGAGTATGTTCGCTTGCAGCGTGCAGGTCGCAGCTTTAAAGGCCTGAGTCCTTTTAATGACGAAAAGACACCTAGCTTTATGGTTAGTCCGGACAAGCATGTGTGGTATGATTTTTCATCCAACCAAGGTGGTGATGTTTATAGCTTTATCATGCAAGTCGAGGGCTTGGATTTTCGCGGTGCTATGGAATTACTAGCTCGAAAAGCTGGTGTCGACCTCAGTCTATACCAAACAGTTGACAAGGGGTTGGGCAAGAAAAAAGAACGACTGTACAAGCTACTAGAGACTGCTTCACACTATTACCAACAGACATTGTTAAAGAATCAGCATGCACTAGAATACGTCACCAAAAACCGTAAATTGAATAAAAAAGTTGTCCAAGATTTCAAAATTGGCTATGCTCCAAACGCAATCGATTCAATAGTTATCTTTCTAAAGAAAAAGGGCTTTAGCGAGCGTGAGATAAAAGATGCCGGTATGATGAACCGTGCAGGGAAAGATCTTTTCCGCAGTCGACTGATGCTAGCTTTGCAGGATGCCTCGGGACAGGTAATAGGCTTTACGGGCAGACTAATAACCAATGATCCAAAAGCGCCAAAATACCTCAATACACCTCATACACTGCTGTATGACAAGTCTCGTCATGTATATGGCCTGCACCTAGCAAAAGACGCAATCCGAAAACAAGACCTGGCAGTTATTGTCGAAGGCAATGTAGATGTTATTAGCTCTCATCAAGCTGGTATACATAACGTTGTTGCGGCAGCCGGAACTGCACTGACTGATCAACATCTAAAGATTATCAAACGTCTCAGCAGCAATATTATCCTGGCATTTGATAACGATCGTGCAGGTATGGCAGCAACTGAAAGGTCTATCGAGATGAGCCAACAAATCGGTATTGATCTACGAATCATCAGCCTTAGCGAAGGCTACAAAGACCCAGACGAACTAATACAGCATGATCCAGACCTATGGAAACAGGCAATAAGAGACGCAAAGCCAGTAGTCGACTGGGTGCTAAGTGAATACGAGAGTCGCTATGACATTACAACCGCTGATGGCAAACAGAAATATTCTACGGCAGGACTAAATATTATCGGGAAACTGCTCGATCCTGTAGTCGCTGAACATTATATGAAAATAGTGGCACAGAAAGCTGGTGTCAGCATTGATGCAGTCAAGGGCAAGCTAGCAGCTAACAACACTAAAACAGAGACAACTGTGTTAAAAAAGGTTAATCCCGAAAAACTGCAACCAACTTCGACGCATCGTATGAACCAAGACAAATTGTTAGCTATCGCAGTGTTGGATCCAAAAGTCAGGGGTTTGCTAATAGAAATGGATTCAGACTCGTTCGACGCCGATCAACAAAAGGTTTTGCTGCAATATATCAAGACAATGCCAGATATTGACCTGAGTGGTGATATACCCGATGCTTTACAGGAGTTAGAGACATATGTTAAAGTACTACTATTAAGAGCTGACGAACGTTACAAGCAGTGGGGCGAAATTGATCGCTACGATGAAACTGCAAAACTGGTTAGGCTGGTCAAACAAAACACTCGCGAAAATAAAAAACGCCAACTAAATGAAGCCTTAAAAGAGGCCGAAGCCGCTGGTGATGAAAAAACAAAAGCACAACTGCGAACAGAACTAAATAAATTGATAAAGGAGTCATAAATTGGCACAAAAACGAGTAATCATAGCTGACGACGATGATATTTTACAAGATAACGACCTGCTAGGCTTCGAAGAACCAGCGCCGGATGACCTAAAAGCTGAAGAGGCAGAAGAAGAAACAGAAACGATTGATCAAACTGATTTTTCTGATGATATTTCAGATGACTCGGTACGCTTGTATCTGCGTGAAATTGGTAAAATTCCACTATTAAAACCTGACGAAGAATTGGCTTTGGCACAAAGGGTAGTGAAGGGTGAGAAGAAAGCCAAGGACAAAATGGCCGAAGCCAACATGCGTCTAGTTGTATCGATTGCAAAACGATATTCTGGTCGAGGTTTGGATTTTCTAGACCTTATCCAAGAAGGCAACACAGGTTTGCTGCGTGCTGTTGAAAAATTTGACCCTGACAAGGGTTTCAAATTCTCGACATATGCAACATGGTGGATTCGCCAAGCCATTACACGTGCAATTGCCGACCAAGCTAGGGTAATTCGTATACCAGTACACATGGTTGAGACAATCAACAAACTACTGCGAACACAACGCCGTATGACCCAAGAGCTAAACCGCGAGCCAACTATCGACGAGCTAGCAAAAGAGCTAGAAATGGAACCAGCCAAAGTTGAATATGTTATCAAGATCAAACAAGACATCCACAGTTTGGATGCTGGTGTTGGTCGTGATGGCGAAGAAGAAGACTCTGTACTAGGTGATTTCATCGAGGACGAAGACATGGCCAGCCCAGTTGATTCTGCCGCTGACCAGCTATTAAAGGAACAAGTCCAAGAAGTTTTGGGTAGTCTATCTGAGCGTGAACAAAAGATCTTGCGTATGCGATTTGGTCTAGACGATGGCAAGAGCCACACACTAGAGGAAGTCGGACAAGAATTTAGTGTCACACGTGAGCGTATTCGACAAATCGAAGCCAAAGCCTTGGCAAAACTGCGCAAGCATAAAGATGTCAAAAAGCTCCACGAATATTTAAAATAATATAGCCTTACGAAATAAACTGTATTTTACGCAGAGTTTCGTCGAGTTGTGAAAACAGCGACTCGGCACTCTCGTTATTGACTAGAGTATAGTCAGCGTTTGCGATCGGTCCACCTTTTTCGATGTTTTCAATTTCGGCGTACTCACGAGCGGAAACTTCCTCTTCGGTTAACGGACGTTCTGGGCGAGATGCGAGTCGTGAGTGACGCAAATCTCTATCCGCGACAATCGCTATGATAACTGCATTTTTACCGTACAAGTTTTTGAAATATTTGTACTCGCTCCAACTATACAAACCATCAACTACAATTTTGTGTCGATTAGACTCGGCTAGTACGTTGATTTCGTCTGCTATTAATTTTGCATAGGCGTCTTTGCCATGTAGCTCACGCAGTTCTTCACGAACTAATCTTTCGTTTGTGGGGTTTATTTCCAAGCCTCGTTTTTTGACTTCTTTTAGCGTGATACCGCCAAAATAAACCGATGGATAACCTTTGTCTGTCAGGTAGTCAACACATGAGCTTTTACCAGCTCCGGGCATACCAACCAAGGCTACAATATGTGGTGCATTTTCAGGTTTCATACGTCCAAGTATACTATAACTGAGGTATAATAGAAGTATGAAGAGACTTGTTGTTATCGACGGAAAGTCCGTATTTTATCGTGGGTATTATGCTATGCCGACCCTCGCAACTCGTGACGGTACACCGACTGGCGGTGTTTATGGGTTCACAGCACTGTCGTTAGAGGTTATAAAGAGCCTAAAGCCTGATTACGTGGCAGTCGCATGGGACAAGCCAAAAACCAATATTAGACGCCGCAAAGAACTGTATCCAGACTATAAAGCCGGTCGAAAGCCGGCACCACCTGATTTTTATGCGCAAATTCCAATTTTACACGAGTTACTAGAAGCTTTTGGTTGGCCGCTATATGAATTTGATGATTACGAGGCAGACGATATTATGGGTGCGCTGTCGATTGATGCTAACAAAAAAGGTGTTGAAACGGCTCTGATAACATCTGATCTAGACATGCTGCAGCTAATCGACAATGATACGCACGTTTACGCTCTGAAAAAAGGTTTTTCACAAATTGAACAATTCGATCTAAAGTATTTCGAAGACAAATATGGTTTGAAGCAGCATCAATTTTTGGATCTAAAAGCCCTGCAAGGGGATAGCTCTGACAATATTCCAGGTGTGCCGGGTGTTGGGGCAAAAACAGCAACGACTTTGTTGCAAAAATACGAGACATTGGATGGCATCTATGAACATATTGATGAAATAACAGGCGGCGTTCATGACAAACTGGTTGCTGGCAAAGATAGCGCCTATCTCAGTAAGGAAATTGCTCGTATCTGGACAGATGCGCCCGTAAAATTTGATGCGAAAGCGACTGATATTGATCAATTAGATCGTGATAAATTGCGTGCAATGCTAGAAAAGCTAGAATTTCGCAGTTTGCTAAAGAACTTGCCAGAAGGTATGCAGGGCGAGCAGCGCGAGAATACTGATATTGTTCCTGCAAAGGTCCAGCCGCTAAATGACGCCGGCAGAACTGGTATTATAATGGCCGAACGCGTTGTTGTTTCGCCAATACAGGACAAGTTGATAATTTCACCAGATGCCGAGAATGGTTACATTGTGTGTGTCGATGAAGCCATCAGCTTGTTGAAAAAATCTCATATAATTTCGTATGACAGCAAATCAATCCTAAAAACTATGCTAGCCCATGGCGATGAACTGCCTACTGTCACGCATGACATTCGCCAGGCCAGTTTTTTGCTAGACGCGTCGCGTGCAGTTTTGAGCTTGGATGACCTAGCGATGGTTGATTTGAACGAAGATGATGGCAGTAAAACAATTGCAGCTTTGTGGTCTATCTATGACCAGCAGCTACAGGCATTAAAAGAGCTACCTGGTGTCAGTAAGGTTGCATCAGAAATCGATTTTCCGCTAGTTAATGTCTTGGCTCGTATGGAATATTTTGGTATCAAGATTGAACCAAAATTCTTTGACAAAATGAGCGTCGATCTAGCCTCACAACTAGAAAAGTTAGAAAAGAGTGCACACGACTTAGTCGGTTCCGAATTTAATCTAGCCAGTCCATCACAACTAGCAGTTGTTTTGTATGAAAAGTTAGAACTACCAACCACAGGTGTAAAAAAGGGCAAAACAGGGTACTCTACTGGCATAAAGGAACTAGAAAAATTACGTGGTAAACACCCGATTATCGAAATTATCGAAAAACACCGCGAACTCAGCAAGCTAAAGAACACATATGTTGATACCTTGCCAAAATTGGTCGATAAAAACAATCGTTTGCATACAAATTTTCGCCAAGACGTCGCGGCAACAGGACGACTGTCTAGTATTGATCCGAACTTGCAAAATATACCAGTCCGCACCGAGCTGGGGCGCAAGATTCGTGAAGGATTTGTACCTGACAAAGGCTACGTATTTGTCAGTGCTGATTATTCACAATTTGAACTGCGTTTAGCGGCGGTTCTGAGTGGTGACAAGGACATGATAAATGCATTTAATAATGACGATGATATACATATTTTGACTGCCGCAGCAGTTGCAGGTGTAAAGCCTAGTGAAGTGACCAAAGAAATGCGTTATCGGGCAAAAGCAGTGAATTTTGGTATTTTGTACGGACAAGGTTCGCACGGATTAGCAATTGGCACGGGTATGACATTTGCCGAGGCAAAGGATTTTATTACAAAATATTTCGAACTGAGACCAAAATTAAAAGGTTATATGGATGGACTGCGTGAAAAAGCTCACAATGACGGATATGTTGAGACTTTGCTGGGTCGTCGTCGTCCGACTCCTGATGTAAAATCATCAAATTTTATAGTTCGCTCAGCGGCCGAGAGGGCAGCAATTAATATGCCTATTCAAGGTACAGCAGCAGATCTAACCAAAATGGCGATGCTAGATGTCGAGAAAAAGTTGGGCAATTCGGGCAAGCAACTGCTGCAGATACATGACAGCATATTGGTTGAAGTCCATGAAAAAGATGCCGAAAAAGTTGGCGAGTTACTAAAAGAAACTATGGAAAATGTCTATCCAAAACTAGGTGTTAAGCTAAAGGTTGATGTTAGTATTGGCAAAAATTGGGGCGAAGTATAGATGGAATTTAAGATCAAGAAACTGCGAGATAACGTAATTTTACCAAGTTATCAGACCGAGCATTCTGCGGGTATGGATTTGTCAGCGGCTATAGAAAAGCCCATAGAGCTTACACCCATGCAAAGGCATTTAGTGCCTTGTGGTTTTTCGATAGAATTACCAGCAGGCTACGAGGCGCAGATAAGGGCACGAAGTGGAATGAGCTTAAAGTATGGTATAACAATGGCTAACGGCATTGGTACTATTGATGCAGATTTTCGCGGAGAAATAGGTGTGATACTAATAAATCTTAGCGATCAAGTATTTACCATAGAGCCCGGCATGAGAATTGCACAAATGATAATAGCAAAATACGAAAAAGTTCAGTGGCAAGAAACGCATGAGCTTGATGAAACCAAGCGCGGGAAAGGTGGCTATGGCAGCACCGGACATTAAAGCTATTATTTTCGACTGCTTTGGAGTCTTGTACTTGGGCGCACATCGAGCTTTGGAGGAACGTTGGCCGGAACATGCAATCGAGCTAGACAACCTAACGCGTCAACTGGACTATGGATACATGGATAAAGATGAATACTGCCTGCAGGCCAGTAAAATTGTAGGTGTCGAGCCGGCAAAGATTGAAGATATATTGAAAAGCGAGCATACCATCAACGCTCCACTGGTATCCTATATTGAATATGAGCTCAAACCAAAATACAAAATAGGCATGGTTAGTAATATAGGTCGCGGTTGGATACAAAATATGTTCGACGAACATCTATTAAATAATGTTTTTGATGTTGTAGTCCAAAGTGGTGACGAAGGTGTGACAAAGCCACACCCACAGATATACGAACTGTGCGCCGAGAGGCTAGGACTAGAGCCAGAAGAGTGCCTGTTCATCGATGATTTACCCGAAAACATCGCTGGTGCTGACGCTGCTGGCATGCAAGGTATAGTC
Source organism: uncultured Candidatus Saccharibacteria bacterium (assembly GCA_964348805.1). Taxonomy (GTDB): domain Bacteria; phylum Patescibacteriota; class Saccharimonadia; order Saccharimonadales; family Saccharimonadaceae; genus JACPYF01. The sequence continues at coordinate 11,565 of CAYGDZ010000006.1, forward strand.
TATGGCAATTTGTATGACCTAAAAAAAGAACTGCCCAAGGCGGTAGCCTGAAATGCCGGAATTACCAGAAGTCGAAACAGTGCGCGTAGGGTTAAAACGTCTAATTGTCAGCAAAAAAGTTACTGCGGCCACTCATAATTGGCCAAAGATTTTTCCTAACAGCCAGGGCGACGTAAGCCAGTTTTTAATTGATAGTAAAATTACTGATGTTCGTCGTAGGGCAAAGGTTTTGATAATTGACCTGGATACTCAGTACAGCTTGGTAATACATTTGAAAATGACCGGACAATTAGTTTATCGTGGTGATGAAAATTTCGGGGCAGGCCACCCGAATGATAGTTTGATCGGCAATTTACCTGACAAATCTACACGTGTCGAGATTACATTTGCTGATAAATCGAAACTTTTCTTTAACGATCAGCGAAAGTTTGGCTGGATGAGACTGCTGCCTACAATTGAGGTACCTAATATTGATTTTATGAAGAAAGTTGGTCCAGAGCCGTTAGAGAAAACCTTTACCAATAAAGTCCTGTACGACCGCTTGCAGCGGCGCAAAAATAGCTGCATAAAAGCCGCCCTGTTGGATCAGACGGTTCTAGCTGGTATCGGTAATATTTATGCCGACGAGAGCTTGTGGGGCGCTAGAATACACCCTGAAACCAAAGTTGGTCAGCTAACTAAACCTCAGGTCAAAAAGTTATATACTGAAATAGTGAATGTCCTCAGATTATCGATCGAAAAAGGCGGGAGTACTGATAGAAACTATGTAAATGCCGAAGGCAAAAAAGGCAGTTACATAGAATTTGCCAAAGTCTTTCGCCGCGAGAATCTACCATGCCCTAGGTGTAATACAACTGTTATCAAAACACGTGTTGCTAGTCGCGGCACACACCTTTGTCCTAAATGTCAGGTGGTCCAAGATGATTAGTCTACTATATGGTGAAAATGACTTTGAGCTAAAAAGTCATTTGCGGAAACTAATCAGTGAATTTGCCGACAAAAATGCCATCGAAAAAATCGACGGCGACAACATAACAGCTGATAACTTGGCGGATTTACTGTCAGGTGTGAGCTTGTTTTCAGCCAGTAGGTTAGTGATCATTTATGACGCTAGTGCAAGCAAAGAGGTTTGGGAAAAGTTGATGGACTATGTTCAAACAGATACCCAATTAATTTTGGTAGAATCCAGTCCAGATAAACGGACAAAGACATTCAAGCATCTGCAAAAACAAGCTACAGTTACAGAGTTTAAGAATAAAACAGATGCAGAGTTGAAAAACTGGTTACTAACAGAGGCAAAATCTATCAGCTTACAGATCAGCCCATTGCTTGCCGAAAAAATAATCAATCGAGCCGGTTCGGATCAGTGGAAGTTGTCATTTGCCTTGCAAAAGCTAGCGCAGCTAGACGAAATAGATGATCAAGCAATCATTGATAATATTGAACCGTCAACCCAGGCTAATGTTTTCGCTCTTATCGACGCTAGTTTGAACCGCTCTCCCACAAAAGTTCACGAACTAGTCAGCGAAATTAGCGTTACAGAAGACCCGTATTACTTTTTCGGATTGTTTTCGTCACAAATGTTTCAATTAGTGACGTTATCTAGCAGCGACAAAAAACCAGCCGAGGTCGCCTCGGACCTGGGTGTGCATCCATATCCGTTGCAAAAACTCAGCAGTATATCCAGACAGCTAAATGAAAATGATCTAAAGAATATTTCCTCTATCGTAGCCGGATGCGACGATCAGATCAAGAGATCTGGCGCAGAGCCATGGCTATTGATTGAGCAAGCACTACTGAAGATTGCTAATAGGTAAGACTAAGCTTTTTTTGCTGGCTTTTTGGCAGCAGGTTTCTTTGTAGCTGGTTTTTTAGTTGCAACTTTTTTAACTGGCGCTTTTTTTGCAGCAGGCTTTGTAGCTTTTTTTGTGCCGCTAGCTAGTTTTACGCCAGCTGCTTTAGCTTCTTTGGCTAATTGGGCTTTGCGTCGACTAGCTGTGTTGATTTTCATCAAGTTCTTTTTAACTGCTTTGTCGTATTCGCTTTGCGCAGCAGATAATGTGGCTGCACTTGGCTTTGCACGAAAGGCTTTGACAGCAGTTTTAATATCATTTTTCAGTATGACATTACGAGCGCGTCGTTTTGCATTCTGATGCATACGTTTGATAGCGGATTTTATAATTGGCATATTGTTCTATTAGCTCCTTGGTAGATTTATAGAGATTATTAAAAGTTTCAAGTAGCTACTATAGCGCCTGAGAGGTGTTTTGTAAAGTATTACTGGCCAGGAATCTTGAATTGATCTGGCGTGCTAGCAGGAGCAGCAGCCGTTTGTGGAGGTGGTATCGCACTTGGGGTGGGTGCTGTAGAGGGCTCAAAATTTGCAGGTGTCGTTGGCGGTAACGGAGGTAGGCTAGAAAAATCGGGCAGCGGGGGAGGTGGTACAGGTGGTAGGCTAGTTGAAGCAGCTTGGTGAGCGCCAACATCAGCTTCTATATCTGCTAATGTTCCCTGAACTTTTGGTTCGTTGTTTGTTACCTGTATATCCATGACAGTAGGTGCTTGTTGATCAGGTTCTACTGCTGTAGGTAGCACAGGGCTTTCGCGTTCGATTGTTTTGCCTTGGGTCGAGCTAGCGCTACCATCATGGCTCAGGATAGTTTTATTGCGGCTTTCTTCCTCGTCATGTTTCTTCTTCTCAGAAACATCTTGGGCAGTTGCATTGATTGCTCCGCCCATTGTCGGCTCTTCCATAGTAGGGTCGCCCCAACTGCCAGCAGGTTTACTGTGTCCGATTAGCGGACTTCTAGGCTTTTCTGGCTTTGGGACTGTTGCTGATTCTAACTCAGCATGTAACGCCTCGGTTGATTTTTCCTCGGCGGTTGTTCCTAGCTTCTCCAGTGCGGCGTCTAGTGCTTCTTCACCAGCATTTTTCTTGTTAGTTTTGTCGTGCTCTTCGATAGTCTTCGATTCAACCTGGGGCAATTCAGCATTTTCTTTTTGTCCGTGATCTATTTGTATCTGACCCAAAGCATGTTCCTTCGAAGTCTCCACATTCTGTAGTTTGCCAGATTTACCTTCGTCCAGCTTGACCGTGCCATCAGCTTGCGGTGCTCCGGTGACTGATATCTCTGATGCACTCTCTAGTTTCGATGCAATTAATTGTTGATTAGCACCAGCCGCCATTAACTGCGCTGCAATCGTCATGGACTTGCTGCTAGTTTGGCTGTTACTAAAGCGGTCTGTTGCTGCAACGATACCAGTTAGCAGGGCAGTCGCAATTTGTTCGTCTAAAGAGTTTTCGCCGAATGATTCACCTAACGTAACTAGCATTTCACTCAAACTACTAGCATTTTCATCGCGCCAGTCTATCGATCCTAGGTCACTAGTTTTATTTTGGGCATTGATAGTTGCAACCGTTGCATCATGTAGTATTTTTCCATGTGCGGCGATTGCTTCATCTAATACTTCTTGGTTTTCTACACCCAGAGCCAAGACTAGTTCTACATTGAAATCGCCATGCGTGAACTCTAGATCTTCTTGTGAAATATTAGTTCTATATGGGGTGATAAAGATCCGAACAACATCACCCTCAACCTTGTAGCGCAGGCGGTCAGCCTTTTCTTTGTCGATTGCAATGATGAAATCTCGCAGTGAATCAACATTATTTTCCAGTGTCTTGCCTGGTTCCAAAAACTCTATTGCTGGTGGTATGCTGCCAGAAAAGACAGCAGTTGCGTGCTTGTCGGCTTTGTTAAGCATCAGCGTTAGACCTAATGCAGCTGACAATTCATCAACAGTAGGGTTCTTGCTAACAGTGACCAAAATGTTAGAGACTTCCTTTATACGTTCGGAAATCTGTTGTTTGGCGTCAGAGGTGTTTTCTTTGTCCATATGGTTTTTTTGTTTTTGATAAAGTTTCACCCGTTACTTTAGCATGAACGTTTTGCTATCGTCAACTGTTTTCCAACTCTTTACGACCCTGAATTATTAAAATCACTGCTCAGATACGCACATCCACCAGGGCAATGTGGATGTACTCCTCGGGAAACGAGAGACTTCGCTATGATTTTAATAATTCAGTTACAATGATCGTATGATAGAAAATGGAATAATTTTAATAGACAAGCCTGCGGGTATGAGCAGCTTTGGTGTAGTAGCTCGTATTCGCCGACAACTGACGCAGCATTTTGGTCACAAAATGAAGGTAGGGCATACTGGCACGCTTGACCCTTTTGCAACGGGTCTGATGATTTTGGTTATTGGCAATGAATGTAAAAATGCCGATAAATATTCAAAGCTAGACAAGACCTATCAGGCGACTATTGTACTGGGGCAAACCAGCACAACTGGTGACCCAGAAGGCGAGATCGAAATGGTTTCGGGTAAAAAAGTTGTTCAGGCTGAAATCGAGACAACAATTGAACAATTTCGTGGCTTGGTAACCCAAACACCACCAGCTTTTAGCGCTATTAAAATCAACGGGCAGAGAGCTTACAAATTAGCGCGTGCAGGTAAGATAGTTGACATGCCAAAGCGTCAGGTTACTATTCACAGCTTAGAAATAACCAATTATGAATATCCATATTTACAGATTGAAACCAGCGTTTCCAGTGGTACGTACATTCGCACCCTAGCCCAGGATATAGGTGAAAAATTAGGTACAGGCGCGTATTGCAGTGAGCTGAGGCGAACCGTTATAGGTGAGTATTTAATTGAAAATGCGACACAATTAACTGATTGAGGTATAATTAAAAACACTCACATATTGTTGTGTCAATCAACCATACCTGGGGAGGTAATTGTGAGGTTCATTAAATGGCTTCTTGGCCTGATCGAGGCATTTCTCGATTCGGTTGATGGAGCTCAAGAAGGTGAAGCTCGACGTGTCGAGCAAAAGCGGAGGTAGCCATGAAATTCTGGAGGCGTGCTGGAAAGTTTTTTGGCAAACTTCTCGAAGGGATCGGTAAATCCGGACACCGCAGCGGGTTGGGGTACTAAGCTAGGCATGATGCCTCATTACCCAACCGCTTAGCCCGCTTTTGACATGAAGTCAGAGGCGGGTTTTTCACATCCAAGGTGTTGCAATGCTTCTCATCATCTGTTATAGTCATACCCTAATGATTACCAAAGACAACAAATCTGCAGCAATTAAATCTACACAGACTCACAAGGAAGATGTAGGTTCGCCAAACGCACAGGTAGCTGTGTTGACTGCTCGTATCAAAGAAATTACCGAGCACTTGCAGACTAACAAAAAGGATCACATGGCTCGCCGTGGTTTGATCCAGATGGTTGGCAAACGTAAACGTCTACTAAAATACGTTGAGCGAAAAGACTTTGAAGGTTACCGCAAGCTTGTAGCTACCCTCGGCTTACGTAAATAAGCGCTTCATTTAGTTATTTTCTAGTCACTGTCCTCGCTTTTATTTGTGATTTCTAATATCACAAATAGCTGCGGAGGTGCCTTGAAAATAACTAAACTCGCTCGCACATGGTATAATTTAAAACTGTTATTAAACGCACTGCGAGCGAAATAAGTGGTGGATGTTGATTTAGTTCTAGAACAACACCCGTTACTTATCGCCAGAATGTGCGAGAAGGAGTAAAGACAGATGTCTACTATTAACCCATTTGGCAAAGAGCCATTGGTCGTCGAGCGCGAGCTTTGCGGCAAAACACTAAAATTAGAGGTAAACCGTGTCGGTTTTCGTACCAGCGCTAGTGTACTAGTAACCTACGGCGAAACAGTCGTTTTGGGTACTGCTATGGTTGGTCGCGAACCAGCCAGTAATATGGACTATTTCCCGCTATCAATCGACTATGAAGAAAAAATGTATGCAGCTGGCAAAATCAGCGGTAGCCGTTTTATCAAACGTGAAGGTCGACCTAGCGACGAAGCGATTTTGATCGGTCGTATTATCGATCGTCCTATCCGTCCGCTGTTTCCAAAAGGTTATCGCCAACAGGTACAGGTTGTATCCAGCGTGCTTTCAATGGATCCAAATTTCCGTCCAGACATGGTTGCGATGATTGCCGCATCTACAGCACTTAGCCTGACAGGCACGCCATTCGATGGCCCAATTGCCGGTCTGCGTGTTGCGCAAGTCAACGGTAAATTCAAGGCTTTTGCATCACCAGAAGAGCTAAAAAACAGCGATCTAGATCTAGTTGTTGCTGGTAAAGAACAAGCCATCACTATGGTAGAAGCTGGCGCCAAAGAAGTCACAGAGGAAACTATTGTTGACGCACTTGCATGGGCGCACAAGGCTATGCAGCCAGCAATCGAAGCGCAAAAAGAGCTAGCCGAAAAGGTTGCTCCAGAAGAATTAAAATATGAATTGATCTTGCCTGACGAAGGCGTACAAAAGACGGTCGACACTTGGGTAGAGGGTAAATTTGGTACAAATCTACAATCTCCATACCCAGAACGCAATGAACTGATAAATAATTTGCGCAATGATTTTCATGATGATATGCAGGCCGAACATGGTGACGAATATCCAGACTTACACCGCGAATATGACGAAGCTTTTACTCGTGCATTGCACGAAGACGTTCGCAAGCATATTGTCGACAGCCAAACTCGTCCAGATGGTCGCAAATTAGACGAAATCCGTCAGCTCAGCAGTGAAGTCGGTATTTTGCCACGAACCCACGGCTCTAGCTTGTTTACACGCGGCATGACCCAGGGTCTGAACATAGTGACACTCGCACCCCTTTCATACGCACAAATCGTAGACACTATGGAGGTCACTGATGGCGAACGTCGTTATATGCATCACTACAACGCACCTGGATATACAGTCGGCGAAGTAAAACGGCTAATGTCTGCCGGACGACGCGAAATCGGCCACGGCTACCTAGCCGAACGTGCAGTTACAGCGGTTCTACCTAGTGAAGAAGATTTCCCATACGCTATTCGTTCAGTTACTGAAATTATGAGCCAGAACGGTTCAACATCTATGGCGGCTACCTGTTCATCAGTACTAGCATTGATGGACGCTGGTGTACCACTGAAGCGACCAGTTAGTGGTATCGCAATGGGGCTAATGATGGATGGTGATACTCCGTATGTACTCTCGGATATTGCTGACGCAGAAGATTTCGCAGGCGACATGGACTTCAAGGTAACTGGTACCGAAAAAGGTGTCACAGCACTGCAGATGGATATGAAAGTCCATGGTCTACCTGTAGAAATTTTGGCAGAAGCATTAGCTAAAGGTAAAGTTGGACGAGCCAAGATCTTGGAACACATGATCGAAACTATCGCCGAACCTCGCGAAAAACTCAGCCCATATGCTCCGCGCATCGAAAAGATCGTGATCAATCCTGAAAAGATCGGTGCAATCATCGGTAAAGGTGGCGAGATGATCAACAAGATTACTAGTGAAACTGGTGCCGAAATCGACATCAAAGACAACGGTTTAGTAACCGTTGCTGCAGTTGACACTGAATCTATCGAAAAAGCATTAGAGTGGATTAAATCACTGACCGTCGAGCCAGAAGTTGGCGAGATCTACGAAGGCACAGTTGCGACCATTAAAGATTTTGGTGCATTTGTAACCATTATGCCTGGTATCGATGGTATGGTTCATATTTCACAAATTGCTGACCACCGTGTAGAAAAAGTAGAAGATGAGCTTAGTGAAGGTCAAAAAGTGAAAGTAAAACTTCTTGCAGTCGACGAACGTGGACGTCTAAGTCTATCTATAAAAGACGCTAAATAAAGTCCTAAAACTTGCATTTTGAACACATTTTTGCTACAATGTAGTTACTTTAGTAATTCTCT
>CAYGDZ010000007.1:0-17736 GCA_964348805.1 uncultured Candidatus Saccharibacteria bacterium
GTCATAGGTTATAGAACCCGCCCTGATAAAGTCTGCTAGTGTGCGGTCCATGGATTGCATGCCTTGATCTGCACCAGTCTGAATAACTGCATCTAACTGGTGGCTCTTGCCCTCGCGAATAATGTTTCGAACTGCTGGGTTAGCGACCAACACTTCGGCTGCTACCACGCGCCCACCGCCAATTGCCGGAACCAAACGCTGTGAACAAATACCCATCAAGATATTAGCTAGCTGAGCCCTAACTTGGGGTTGTTGATGAGGTGGAAACACATCGATCATACGATCAATCGACTGTGCGGCCGAGTTGGTGTGCAGTGTGGCAAAGACCAAGTGACCGGTCTCGGCGATCGTAATCGCGGCCGAGATAGTTTCTAGGTCACGCATCTCGCCGATCAACACAACATCAGGGTCTTGACGCAGCGCAGAACGAAGAGCCGCCGAGAAACTGTAGGTGTCATAGTGAACTTCACGCTGTACGACAACGGATCGCTTTGATTTGTGCGTAAATTCGATTGGATCTTCAATAGTGATGATATGGTGTGATCGTTCGGTGTTAATCTTGTCGACTAGCGCCGCTAGGGTTGTTGATTTTCCTGAACCAGTTGGCCCAGTCACTAGTACTAGGCCTCGGGGATATTCAGCAAACTTGTTCAAAACAGACGGCATACCTAGTGAAGCCAAGTCAGCAATTTCGTTAGGAATCAGACGCAGAGCCGCAGCTAAATTACCACGCTCGTGAAAGGCATTCACACGGAAACGGCCCAAATCACCAAAAGCAAAGCTAAAGTCAAACTCTTTGTCTTTCATCAAAACTTGCTGCTGTTCTTCGTCCAATATTGCAAAAACCAATGTCTCCACTTGCTCTTCGGTCAGTGGGTCAAAACCAGTTACAGGTGTCAGTGAACCATCAATTCGCAGCATAGGTGGCAAAGCAACTTGTAAATGAAGGTCAGAGGCACGCTTGCGCACCACTTCTTCTAATAAAATCTCTATCCTTAGGTCGTTATCTGTCATTTGCCTACCCTTTTTTTATCTTAACCATTATAATCCTGCCGACACCCTGTTTACTTCATCAATTGACGTTAGACCTTGCAGGACTTTGAAATATCCGTCCTGACGCATCGTAACGAGACCTTGTGAAATAGCCATTTTTTCAATTTGTGCACTAGTCGCGCGCTGTATAACCAGATTCTGAATCTCTTCAGTCATGTCTATAACTTCGTATAAACCAACACGACCAGAGTAGCCACCTGGCGTTCGAGAGCTATCTTTGCCCTTAGCTAAAGTATAAGCGCTTTGGCCCGCTAGTGGCAAGTCCTGATAGCCCAGATCTTCGGAAACTGCCGCTCCGTCAGCCTTGGTTTTAGGCAGCAGATGCCCTATATTATCCGAGATACTCTTTGTTTCAATCTCGTTTGACTGATACATATCACGATCTGGTGCAACTCTTCGGACCAATCGCTGACCAATAATAGTATTAACTGTGCTAGCGATTAAAAATGGTTCTACGCCCATATCTAGCAGTCGCGGCAACACCCCTGCGGCAGAGTTTGTGTGTAGAGTTGTCAGCACCAAGTGACCAGTCAATGCAGCCTGGACCGCTAGTTCTGCAGTTTCCTTGTCACGAATCTCACCAACCATCACTACATCGGGGTCCTGACGCAAAATTGAACGCAGGCCATTGGCAAATGTCAGACCAACGTCAGCATTGACTTGAATTTGGTTGACACCTTTCATTTTGTATTCGACTGGATCTTCCAGGGTGACGATATTAATCGTGTCATTTTTGATTTCCTGAACCAATGCATAGAGCGATGTTGATTTACCTGATCCTGTTGGGCCCGAGGTAATGATCATGCCGTTCGGCTTGTGGATGCCTTTTCTAATAGTACGCAGAGCCCTACCGGCGTAGCCCATGTCTTCGATATTGAACGAGTTGCCTGATTTGTCCAGTAGACGAATAACTACTTGCTCACCCCATACTACAGGTGAGATTGCGATACGCAGATCAACTTCTTTGCCAGCAGCAACAACAGCAAACTGACCATCCTGCGGTATGCGGTGTTCGTCAATCTTTAGGTTAGCTAAAATTTTAATACGACTAACCAGCGCTGGTTCAATGCTTTTTGGCAATTCCATGATCTCCCGCAGTACACCATCAACACGATTACGAATCTTTAGGACATGTTCCATAGGTTCAATGTGAATATCAGAGGCTTTTGAACGGGCTGCGTGCTCTAGTATAGTGCTGAGTGCTCTGGAAATCGGTGAATCCTGTACGATTGTTTTTACGTCGCCGGATATCTGTGCGGCTTCTTCCTTTTCGGTTTGTACAGCGTCTACCGCTGCATCAACACTAGAAAAATCAGTTTTATACTGTGCAATAACATTGCGTATACCAATTTCACTAGCCATATATACTTTTAGTGGTCTTGCAATTTTATTCGCCAAAAAATCAACGGCTTGGATATTATTTGCATCCAACATTGCAACTGCCAGGCGGCCAGAAACTTCGCCCAGTGGTACTGCCATGAAACGTTCGGCTATTTCTAGCGGCAATAAACTCAGGATCTTTTGATCAATAGGTACATCTGCCAAATTAACATATGGTACGCCTGATACATAGGCTATACAGTGAGTCATTGTCTCGTTGCTGACGACTTCGTCTTTTAGTAAAACACCTACGAACGGCGTAGCCTCTTTTACAGCCCGAGCTTCGTATTCTTTTATAACAGTAGGGCTAACCAGGCCTTCTTCGGCCAGTAAAACCTTTAGGTTATTTTGTATTTCATCTGTCAGTAAAGCCATAGGTTATTGCCCCTTAAAACGGCAGACTATCCGAAGACTTACCGATAGACCTTTCTACAGTAGGATTAATTGCATCTTTGTTAAATATCCTCTTGTCTGGCTTTTCTACGTCCTGACTAATACTATCGATTGTCTTTACCTTTTGGGCGCTTTTCTTTGGCTCGCCAATTATCGAGCTAGCAACAAACCAAGCCACCAATAAACTAATAGATGCTATCAGTATCAAAGCTGCAATATCATTCTTTTTCATGGTTTTACCACCTTTTCTGATAGCTCAACTGTCTTTTGCGGCTGATAGTAGGTAGCGGCCTGGACGGACATCGTCAGGTTGTTAGCGCCTGCGGATTCTAGCTGTAACGAAATAACACTAATTGGGCGAATGGATTTGTTCAAACGATCCAGTATATCCTGCAGTTGTTCGCTGCTGCCCGTAGCCTTGAAACTAAATATGATATATTCAGAATCTCCAACTTGTTCTAGATTGCCAGTATCAATATTAGAAGATTCGGCAGATCCACCATCGACCGATTGAACATCTATTGACTCTATACTAGCACCAGTCAACAATACATTTTGTAGTGATGAACCCAGGGCAACTTCGTCAGCTGCATATGGCATTGCGTCGATAACTACATCCAAATTATTATCCGATGCACTAGATCGCACCAACGCCAAGTTTCGATCTGCACGCAGTTTATTAACATTCTTGTCCAAGTCTGCTGCAACTTCTATATTGTCATCCAATACGCCTATCGTGTTGTTTTTCTCGATTAATACTTTTTCAGCAAATACAATCTGTTTGACCAAAAATACGGATACAACCAATGCAAATGCGACCAATACAGATGCGGCTGCTACCCATAGGAACATTACTTTGTTGCTGCTGGCAATTTGCTGGCGCTTTCGCACACCAACTACTGGTGCAGCAGATGATTGTGGCTTTGCTGGTTCGTCAGCCATATTATTGCTCCTCCTTTTTCACTGGTGCATCGGCAAAAACATTGCTAGCTGACTGATTAGTCTTTTTGTTAGGAACCCTAACTTCTGGATCTTTTTCTGTCCAGGCAAATGCGCTTGGCTCGTACGTTAGTGTCGCTACAAACGAGGCTACTTGTTTGCCTGAACTATCTTCCCCCAGACCAGTTTCGCTAATAACAACTGTTGGGAATAGTTTGGCTTTTACTTTTTCTGACGAATCACTCTCTGGGTCTATATAAACTATCTGAGCATTTTCTAAAGTATCCTTGAACACACTAACGGCCTGGTAATCTTTCGCACTTGCCTCGATCAACAATGTACTTTCGCCATCTTCGTTCGTGCCCAGTGTTACTTTTGAGACACTAATGTTGTTGGGCGCCTCTGGATTCAATATCTTTAGATAGTCAAACAAACGTTCATATACAGGTTTTGCCTCGTGCAACTGGGTAATACTAGACAGCTGATTTTGAATAGTTAGGTTTCTAACCAGATTTTTCTCTGATTTTAGCTCTTTGCTTTTGCTAGTAATAGCATCATCAGCAAACTTTTGGCGTACAGGCTGTGCGGCATATGTGTAAAATAACAAAACAGCCACAACTGCCACCGAAGCAATACTAACCAGTATCATTGACGATACGACTAGTCTCTTTTGCCTACGAGCATGTATAAACTCTTGCTTGATATCTGGCAGTAGATTTAGCTCAATCATAGTACATTTTTCCTCTGAGCTAATCCGATTGCTACACCAAATTGTGTTGCAATTGGTTGCAGTTTTTCTTTGTCAGAACTACTTAGCTGAACTTTTTGCCATGGATTTGCCAATTCTGTCTGAACACTAGTTTTTTGGTTTATATACTCGGCAAATAGCGGTATTGCCGCCCCATACCCAGAAATATACACACTGCTGACCTGGGTGCTAGTATATCGGTTCTGAAAGAAAGTAACTGATTTGTTAATCTCGGCAATGAACTGATCCAGTGCACCTTCTAGTGCATGTATAACCTGACCTTCTAGCCTGTCTGGTGCTAGTCCAAATTTCAATATGAACTGCTCGGCCTGGTTGTATTCGATATTTAGATTGCTCATGGCAGATTTTATCAGCGATTGCAGGCCAATCGGAATTGACCTAACTAGTCGCGGGCTACCATTTAGTGTGACTACTAGATCGCTGGTGTTATAACCCATATCAAATACCATAGCCGCTCCGGTTGTGTTTTCCGGAAATATTGAACGTAAGATTGCTATAGAATCCGGCTCCGAGGCAACTACGTTTAGACCCAAGTTCTCTAGCATGTCCAGCCGGGCTTCGTTATAGCTATTTGCAACGCTAGTCAGCAAAACTTCTGACTTGTCAGCACCAGCTGGACTATCACCCAGCAACGCCCAATCCAATTTAACTTCGTTAATCGACATTGGGATGTACTGTTCGGCTTGATATTTGATGTTAACCTTTAGCTCAGCTGGGGTCATCTTGGCCAAATCAACAACCGTAGCAAATGTTTTGTTCGATGGTATGCCAACTACGACATCTCTGGTAGATATGCCACTCTGACCCAGTGCAGTCATGATAACCTCGCCCAATCGGCGTTGGTCTTCGGCTGCATCACTGGCACTGATCTTTGGATCGACCGGAGCATAGGCATATTTAACTAGTGACCAGGCGTCACCGTGACCTTGCCTAGAAAGCTGCACTATTCGAATAGCAGTAGTCCCAATATCTAGCGCAAAAAAGTCGCCCACCGTATTTAGTAATTTCATTCTAATGGCTATTATACATAACCGTTATAGATGTTAGCAAGCCTTTTATCTGTAAGGCTGGTCAGTAGCGTGGCGGCAGGTCGACTTCGTATGTTGATGCAGGTTTAACAAATTTTTGATCTCGGTTATACCTGCTGACCACCTGCGCTGGGCTGATGTCAAATGTTTCACCTGGCTGGTTGTCACCAGCAACAGACAAATCTGCACCATGTGTTCGCCATAACAACAATCGATTAGCCGAGATATTGCCTTTGACTAGCAGAGTTTGATTACATTGATCTTTGTTGGTAGCCTTTTTGCTACATGTCTTTATAGCATCACCAGCTATCAAGCTAGCGTTTACATCAGTAACAGCATCGTCGATGATTATGTTACAATCTGCGATAAACGTCACCCTAGGTATATCAAATAAACTAGCAAAACCATCTCGCCGATAAACAATATTCTGGTTAATAGTTATATTACCAGTGCTAGATGCATTACATGTATCACCAGCGGTCTTTTTGGCATATATTACGATATCACGTCCGTTAAAGCCGGTGAAGCTGTCGTCTAATGGTACTACTGGTGGCGTTGGAGGTGTCGGTGGTGTCACATTATTCACACGAACGACCGCACAATGGCCAGTTGTCACATTGTCAGTTGCTGACATGAATATCGCAGTATCAGCGCTTTTACATGAATCTGGTGCGTCTGCTGCGGAAACAAATGTATTGCCATTTTTGAATTGTACATCTGCATCAGAATCTTGATTGATAGCAAAGTTTGCATCACCAACTCTAACATTGCTGACATACAAATTGCGGTCTTGCCCACCGCCCCAGGCGTCCATAGGGTCAAATCCAACTTCTATATTATCTATATTTGTATCTCCAGTATTAGTTGTGAATGTATATGTTGACTCGCTAGTTTCACAAACTTGCTGCAGATCCTGCCTTTGTCCATTATTAATATTGATGAACATATACGGACAGGCACCACCACCGCCATGTAGATTGTATGAAGTTCCCCTAGCTGTCACCTGTATAGTTTTGGACTCTGGTGGGACATAGCTAGGATTTTGCGTAGCCAGCGGCGCATCCAAATCACCACCTAGCACTAGACTGCTATAGCAATAGCTATCATCATTTGAACCATACACTATGTCCAACAATACACCCTCTGTTGTCCTACAGCTGCTTTTGTTTGCCGCAGCACCGCGCATAGTTACTGTTACACCCGACACAGCAGCGCCGCCAGTAGTTCCTGTATATAGATTTTTGTTATTTGCCGCAATAGTGGCAATCCTAATATCACGATTTACAGCGCCACTACCAGATGAATCATTAACAAATCTAACATCTATAGTCTTCGGGCCACTGGTGGGTAGATAAAAGGTATAAACATAATCTTGGTGAGCAGTATCACATATAGGTTTTGTGTCTTGATCTCGCGAACTATTATCACCCGTGACAACTACCTGCAATTTCGGACAACTAACATTTCCAGGGTTTGCATGTACGGATTTAGCATTTATGCGCACCGTTGTCATTACACTATTTGGTGGAACAGCTGAAGGTGGCGGCGCTACAGTTTTTTGGCCTACCTCTATGCTCTTTCCATCCGATACATAGCCTGTCTTGTCTTGAGCCTGGTTATTCAAATTTACCATTGTTAGTGTACCTGTTGTTGGATCGTCAGCCTTTAGTACAAATGCACTGTGACTCGCCAGGTCTGTGCTATCGGCGTCCTTGATCTCGCCAAATGGATTTGATAAACAGTTAGAATACGAATACCGACCCAATCCACCACTCTGGTTACCAAAAGTCAGGTTATCGTGACCACCACCAGCTAATCCGACAGGTCTAGCCGCACTACCAAATCCATTGATCGCACCAGTTGCAAATGCCCCGTTTGCAACCCACGATCCGTACAGATTGTCTGAGCTGACGCTAGTAGGTACACCCCGGGCAATTATTGGGGCGCCACCGACAACACAACTGCCGTCAGCTGCCTTGTCGCGCAATCGCCCGACAGTCAGGTCATTGTTCAAAAAATGTACTTTTGGTGATTTGACTATGACGGAACAACTAATATTGCTGTAGCTATATTGGTTATCACCATTCGTATAATCATTATTATTGATATGTCGTGGGTGCTGAGCATACGTTGCATAACAATATTTAGTTCCAACAGCTTCTGTTGTATTAGATCTAGATCCGCTGAGTGTTTCGGTAGCACCAGCAGCAACTGGATCGGTCGCGCGACTACCATTAAAGTCTTTGGTACACGTAGCTAGCTCGGACCCAGGTACGCGTGCAATCATATAATCACATGGTGCCTGGCCAACCTGGCTAGCATTTCCAACACTAGGGCTAGGCTCTGGCTCTCCAGGTGTTAGCTTGACTTCAACAATACCTCGCTCCATACCATTCTTTGTATTTGTATGTGGTCTAGACGTCGACAAACCTTCATTTGTTTCGCGAACAGATCCACTGACATCAACATTGCTGCCTTGTTGCACTGTCGCATCAACACTGATACCCGGTAATAGTAGGTTATAAAAATGAGGAACGTTAACGCAGAGAGTCGATGCGGTAGCAGAACTACCAGTGTTCCAGCTACGGGTTCTAGTTTCATCATTAATAGCGCTATATGTTCCTCCCGGCGTGTAATATCCAGCAGCATTGCTAAATCTAAACGCTCCTTGCACCCCCTCTCCTGTACTTGGTGAAACTCTGGCAGTCATACACCTACTGACACCACCGTCTGCGGCAGTTACATTAAAATTCTCCCAAATCCAAGGTGATGGCTGCAAAGTATTATCTTTATTAGTACCATATACACCACTATGAACAAGCTGACTATCCCTATAGAAATTGATTGTTTGCGTATTACCAGTCAACTCCCAATCTCTGTCATAATCATCATTGGTCGAGTTCCAGCAATTGCCAGGTGCTGCATTTTCAGATGTAGCTGGACAATACCATACTTGGTTAGTTATGTTCCTACCACCCGAATTTCTTGCATCATTTATAAACTGGTAGGCTCTACCTGGGTAGGGTGCATCACCCGAATCAGGTACTGAAATATCTCCGAAAGATTGGTCTGATGTACCATCATCTCTTCTGACAGAACTATTCCAGGTAATATTCCAACCATTAGTTTTATCTTCGTCACACTCTTGATAATAAGCTGCTTGGTCAAAAGGATACCATATTTTTATCGTATTTGGAGGACTAGTAGATATACCATAAAAGGTAAGTTTATAATCATTCTTCTCGCGTGCTGTAAAAAGTATACTCTCGGGCTGGTTGCCATCGCCCGCATTACCCTCGTCTATCTTGACGCCATTTTCAAACAATTTATAGGTTACTGGTGCGCCTCCATTAGGGCTTGCTCCGGAATCTGCATCTCTCCAATACATCCTGACCTGATTAGTGCCAAAATTACAAGGTGGCGCAAACTCAGCACTCAGGGTACTACCAGAATTTATCGTGATACTTGGTGCAGATGCCAAATCAGGCAAACCACTACTATTAGCCGACCTATCACCATAGTAGCTGAGCTTGACTTTATTATCGTTATCGCCAGCATTGCTACGCACTACAACTGCCCTAGTCATCTCAGCATTCCCTGAAGGATTTTTGATTAGTACATATATAAGTGCTACTTTGTAACTATCACCAAAACGAACAGATGGGGCGAAGCGAGCATCCACTAGTGTGATTCTGACTCCCGTACTTGTGTTGCTGCATGGAGGATCAGGATCTGTCTTACTGCCAAGCGTACTAGATTGATTACTTCTATTGTCATGTGTTACGGGGTGTGTCCTTATGATGTCGAAATCAGCACAATTAAAATCATTTATTGCTAGATCAACGATGGCATTAGACCCGTCATTATGCTTGTAAACCAAAAACTGCAAACTGGGTGTATAGTTACCTGTTCCATGGCTGTCATTGGCATTTGTGCTTAGTATCATATGCTGGTCAACAGCTGGCAATCTGCGCACCGACCACTGGTTAAAGGCTGATTGTTGGGCAGGTGTTGAAGCAGCATATGCATGTTCGGCAGTGACAAATATAGGTACTACTATCAATCCTAATGCAAAAACCATCACTATTCTTTTCACACTAATTAGCGATCTCATAACGGATCTACCCCGTCTACTATATTAGAAAGTCTAATGATTTTTTGAGCCTGATCTGGGACTTCCTCTTGCTGCGATATCTTCAATTGTCTATTCTCGTCTAATCCCTTTTGGGCATGTTCTTTCGCAATAGCCTTATTGCCTTTTTCCCATTCGGACATTGCTGCGTCATAATGACTCGTCAACTTTGCTGACTCACCCCCCGAACCTTCTTTATATGGTTCGACAGAGTCTATCCCTATATTGTTTTGTGGTAATAGCTGAGGATACCAAATAGCAACAAATACACCGACACCTACAATAACAGCCATTACAGCTATAGCAAACAGGATCTTTCTTTTTCTACTATCTGTAGATTTCTTGGTTGTATAATTTTTCTTACTCATTTATTGCTATCACAGCACATCTATCGATACTCTTGTGCTTATGTTTAAAATTGTACTACCAAATATACTTTCGCACAAATTGAAAACGCCACGACCGATTGGGTCGTGGCGTAGACAATTTGCGTGGGTACATCTCACTGAGCCGGATACAAGTATGCGGGCGCCTGAGGGGCATAGAACGGGGCGTAGGCAATCCATCTGTGTTTCTTACCAGCGATCCGTTTGGTCGCCTTTAGAGACACAGGCCTTTCGCCTACCCCATATTCAATACTAAGCCCAGCTGGGTTACAGCTCCAATTTGGTAGGTTGTCCCCATAATGGAGACGCCACTCCTGCAGCCATGACTCATCGAGAGGTGCAACGCACTCTGGAAAAGTAACCCAGAACACCACCTTTTTCGTTTGCCTGGGTCGCAGACGCACTACCTTACGCATAGAGAATCTAGCGTTCGGTCGCACTGTCGAAAACGCCCAACTTGCCTGCAAGGTGATTGGAATTCTCCAACTCTTCTTGCCAAACACGCGGTGGAACCGCGAACGGTAGTACTTTTTGTACCCGATCTTGGCCCTGAATTTGGCGTTGACGTAGCGCAGTTGCAAAACAACCTTTGTCGGCTGCCCTACAACATAGCCATTAGGCAGCGTTAGACGCTGCTCGATGGCATCGCCTCGAGGGTATTTGTAAGTCAGCGGCTCTGTTGAGCCGTTGTTACTCATACCTACGACCACGCCCTTTTGCAACTTGCCGTACTTCGTCGCCGAAGCAGACGTGGCTCCCGCCAGCATAACTGCCAGCAAGATACCCAGAGTTACTACGAGATTGAACAGTTTGATTTTCATGAGTTTCTCCTTTCGCCTATGACTGGGCGAAGTCGATTTTTATCTTGTTCGCCTAGGGAAAGGATTCCCTCGGTCAGACCACCTATTTGTATTTAAAACAAACAGTCTAACCGAGGGAATATATCATGAATGGTATATTTAACACGCAAATTGTAAAACTCTGTTGTTGCGGAGTATAAACTCGACACATCAACAAATACCTCCAACCGCACTAGACGATTGAATGCTTTCATTGTATCCTATAATGTCTGTTTTGTCAAGCTGTTTTATCTGTTAACTGTTTACAGATAAAGTACTCATCATCGTCCTCGACATAGTAATCTACTATCTCAAAATAATCCGCCAATTCACTATGTACTTGGCGAGACTCTAGTGCTATACCTTTTTTATAATCCGGTACAGAACTTTTTAGCGGGTTAACCACCACAAATCTCCCATCGGCCTTCAGCAGATTTCTGACACTTTGCAAAAAGCTCTGTCTATTTTCTATAAATGCATAGACAAAACGGCATGTTACTAAATCAGCAGCGGCAAATTTTGCTGAAAAATCTGTTTCAAAGTCTGCAACCTCGTAATGTACATCTCTGGGGTCAGAGTTAGCCCTAGCCATCTTTACTGCTTCGTATGACAAATCCAATCCTGTCACTGAGAAACCTCGCTCATGTAGTTCACGAGCCAATTGACCTTTTCCGGAACCTAAATCTAATGCAATTTTTTGAGCATTATTAGGTGGTAAAAACGACAAAATTCTATCCAAGTTTTCACCAGTTATATGAGTATAATCAAATCCAAATCGGTACTCTCTATTCCAGTCTGTCGAATTTAATTTTGCAAGGCCTTCCATATGCTATTGCTCAGCTAAAAACTCTTTAAAATTTTTTGATAAAGTTGCAACGCTTCCGCCTGCTGTCTCATTCTTTGAATGCAAATATCTACCCACGATCCTATACCCCATTGCATAGCCAGTGTACCTTGGTATCCCCTTTTCTTTGCTTCCAAAAAACCAGGCAGCATAGTCAAATGAATCACTGTCTAGTTCTTTTTTTGATCTATCAATCATATCCGGAACATTCGCATATACTTTGTTGTGCCACATATTTTTATTGTTCATTACTTCTTCAGAAAAATGATCAGCCAGACCTTCTGCAACCATAGCGTCTAGTAAAGTGGCGCCATACGTACCCGCCCTTTCCCTCATTACATGGTGTGTTTCGTGCACAACTGTAGCCTGCAGAGCTTTTTTAATAGATTCCGGAAAGCCACTAAAATTTTTATCTATATATAAGGTAACTTGATTTTTTTCGTAGGCATTTCCACATACTCCAATAGATTCTATGGTTCTCTCGCTATCGTTTTTTATAACATAATCTATTTCGGCAATATCTAATACCTCAGAAGTCTTGTCTAGAACTTCTGAAATGTAATGCTCCAAAGTACTAATATCTGCTTTTGTTAGCTCGTTTGATGCGTTTAGAAAGTGAATGTGTAAATTCTTGCTCATTTGTAGTTATAATACCATTTATCAATAAAACAACCGGTTTCAACATCTTTTGAGAGATGTCAGCGTACCGGTCAAACGCTTTAATGCGATGTCAGCCTCTGCAAGACGACTTGCAGCCGTTCCTGCAGGAACCCTGACATCTTGTGGCACTCGGGTCAGTCGGCCCGCAGCGAGAATGGTCGAGGCCCTCCCAGAGCTCGTTGTTAACCGCAATGCCGTTGGCGATCATCGCGTTGGGCGTTGCGTCTGGCTCGTGAGATTCATGAACCATCGTCGGATCGTCGGTCGGCTCGTGATGGATGTAGGTTCCACACAGATCTTCGCAAAAATCCGTGTAGTCCCTGCTGTAGAGCATGAACGTGTGCCAGCCGATGTCGACCAGTGGTGACGGTCCGAAGCTGCCCACACCGAGCGAGCAGAACTTCAGGAAACCGATTGTTTCGTTAAAGATGCACTCGGACCAGTTGATCTGATCTGATTCATCCATCTCACCGAAGCGAGACTGAAACTCGTGATCCTTGCGGATACGAGCCGTGACTCGGGCCCAAAGACCATCGTCACCGAGAAGTTCCTTGTGCTCATACCGAGCAGGAGGAGCCTCCAAAGTTGCGGGATTCATCCCACACCTCCTTGTTGAATTGTTGTGCGTTCACGAAGTGATACTAGATGACGCCTTACTTTCAATCTCAATACTGATTGAATATATTTATATTGTATTATTTATTATGTTTTGTCAAGGTCTTATCTCGACTTGTCACCTTTGTCGACTTGCATCGCCTCATCGGCTTTTTGCAAAAGTTCGGTGATATCGGAATCCCCGTCAGCTATACTCACCCCAACTGCTGCAGTCACTCCATATTCGGCTTCGCCAGCATCAGCAACTGCCTGTTTAATACGCTTCAGTTGTTGCTGCGCATCGCTGTGACGTTTGTTTGATTTTGTGTCTGGGCTTGGTGGAATAACCACAATGATCTCATCCCCACCTACTCTAGTGAGTAAATTTTCTTCGTGAAGCTGGCTAACCTGCTCGCGACTTCGTTCACCCCGTGCAATAATATCTGACTTTCTTTGAAATGCCTCCTGAAGTGACACAGAAATTGCCTCTAATAATCTGTCCCCTTTGTCGTGACCTTCGCTATCGTTTAGTCTTTTAAAATCATTGAGATCTACATAAAACACCATAGTACCTTCGATTGGAGTACTGTTCGGAAAACGATCGTGAAGTGCTTTTTCAAAACCAGTCCTATTGAGTAGACCCGTCAGTTTATCTTGATAAATCAACTTTTCAATATGCTCAACCAATGCGATCGCATAACGTTCTGCCTCCTGGGGTGGAACACCCTCGCCCGCTAGATGAGCAAGTCGAATTACAGGTTCGATCAAATCAGATAGGTGATCATCCACAAAACTACGTTCATCGAGGCCCTTTGCTATCGCCTCTTCAAAATATGCGTGCATATGTTTTGTAACCAATTCTTCGCGCGCCGCGCTGGCGTTCTCGACGTCTTGGATATCAGGTAAACCTCTGAGTTCTGTGCTAGAGGGAGTTAATTGACTATCATCTTGATCATCAAAATTATCTGTTTTTTGTACTGTTTCAGCCATCAGCTGAATTTTAGCATAAAAACTATAAAAAATCAACCCCTTTACCTCATATATCTGCTATAATATTTAGCAATGGCTTTATCAATCGGAATCATCGGCTTGCCAAATGTCGGCAAGTCTACATTATTTAACGCCCTGACAGATGCAGATGCACTGGCGGCTAACTATCCATTTGCCACGATCGAACCAAATACCGGAATCGTACCCGTGCCTGATGAACGGCTAGAGAAATTAAAAAGTTTATACGGCTCACAAAAAGTCTTGCCCGCTACTGTAACTTTCGTCGATATTGCAGGCCTGGTGGCTGGCGCTAGCAAGGGCGAAGGTCTTGGCAATAAATTCCTAGCAAATATCCGTGAATGTGACGCCGTTGTACACGTGGTGCGAGCCTTTAGCGACAGTGATGTGCTGCATGTCGACGAAAATCACGACCCTAGTAGTGATATCGAGACGATTAACACTGAACTGGCCCTAGCTGACATACAAACTATCGATAAAATGCTGCCAAAACTGCAAAAAGAAGCTAAATCTAGCTCAGACGCCAGAAAAGAAGCTGAGAGTTTGGTTAGTGCCAAAGAAATGCTGGAAAAAGGCGACCTAACCAACCTACCCGCAGTCGATGCACAGCTGCTATCGACCAAACCTATAATTTATTTGTTCAATGTCGACGAGGAAACTTTGGCCAGTGAGCCAAAGACACAAAATTTGCGCAAACTAGTTGCGCCAGCCCAAGCTACCTTCGTATGTGCCAAGTTAGAAGAGGAGCTAAAAGGATTAGTGCCGGAAGAGGCTGCGGAACTGTTAGAAAGCTATGGGGTAAAAGAAGCTGGTTTACCTCAGTTGATCCACGCTGCATATGATACATTAGGCCTGCAGAGCTACCTGACCGCAGGACCAAAAGAAATTCGTGCTTGGACTATCAAAAAAGGCTCTACCGCCCCACAAGCCGCCGGGGTAATACATACTGATTTTGAGCGCGGTTTTATTGCTGCGCAAGTGGTAGATTTTGATGATTTGATAACTGCTGGCAGTGAAGCAGCAGCAAAATCTGCTGGAAAAATACGTACAGAAGGCAAAGACTATGTCATGCAACCAGGTGATGTGGTTGAATTTCGGTTTAACGTTTAGGCAGCCTGACGTTCTTGCTCGATATGTTGGGGTAAATGGCTAATCGTCGCAAAGATTGCTCTAGCAGTACTTTTCTTGCGTTTGCTCATTTTAATCCTATCTCTTTCTTCTGTTTCTGCATGCGTCACGGCATGTTCAACTGAAGGATCAAGGGCCTTGTGAGCAATTGTATCAAGTCCCTTCATGCAGCTTTCGAGATGCTTCCTGCCCTCAGGTCTACTTTTTAACCTAGTGTACTTATCGTTCATAGTTGAGGTGTGTAACATGCTGGCAAAATGATCTCCAGAAACACCAGCATCACACCTAATATCTACTTGGCCATTAAAACCTGTCTTTTCGTTTTTAATCTCCTGGAAAATTGCAGCAGATTGTACACCACCTAGACCTCTCTGTAGCACAAAGAAAGTTAGGATTGATTCTTCATCACCTTCTATACGCTTTAATACCAGGATCTCTTTCTGATGATTAGCTACATTTTTATCAATAATTTTTAAATATCTTGCCTCGCCATTAACTAGATTGCTGAACATAGTAGCTAATCCACTATTATATTGATCAGTGGTTAAACGACTTGCCCTCGCATGCGAACAAGTCTTCAGGTCATCAAATGTGGCCTCGAAACTCTCGAGTACCCTTTCTCTCTCCATTGGATTAACAAACTCCTCAGTAGCTTGAGATCCTTTTGATTCTACTACCGACAGATGTGTCATTTTTGCGTACCATTTTGATGTTAATGTTTTATATACCTACTTCTAATGCTACTCCTCTGCAACATAAGCGCAAGCTTTTTGTATATTCTACAACGTTTTTGGGGATTAACATTATTTATGGTCTAAGATTTTTTGAGCAAATAAAATCGTTCACGATTGCCTTTTGCCCCACTGACTTCACTATCGCGTTTATCCAAAATCACAAAGTCCTTACGTACCCAATTTTCAAAATCCTTTAGGATTTGCCGACGAACTGAGTCATTCTTGATCACACCTTTGTTCGCTTGGCCAAAACCGGCCTCGAACTGAGGTTTTAGCATAGCTACAACTTGCGTGTTTTTTCCGGCTATATGTCGACCGAGGTGTGGCAATATTTCACGCAGGCTAATGAAACTGACATCAATTAGTACAATGTCTGGAGCTTTATTTAAATTAACTACCCTCTCGTCGTTAACGGACACATCACGAATGTCGGTTTTTTCATGTAGTTCGATTTGTTTGTGGCCCTGCAACTCCGGATGTAACTGATCTGTCCCTACATCAACTGCAATTACTTTTTTGGCTCCACGCCTCAATGAATAATCTGTAAATCCACCAGTGCTAGAACCAACGTCCAGCACAATTTTGTCTGCAAAATCCAGACCTAAATTACCAGCAACACTAGCCAGTTTCATACCGGCACGTGATACATAGTGTTCGTCTTGATTCACCTTTAACTTTGCATCGTCAGTCACAAAAAAGCCAGGCTTTTCGACTACTTTGCCATCAACTGTTACCTTGCCCAGACGCACAAAACTCTCGGCCTGTGAACGTGACGTCACTAACCCTTTGTTTACTAGTGCTTGGTCTAAACGAGTTTTCATATATCAAGTATATCTTAGTATTTAGCGTTAGGGTCGAATGGAATACCTAGCGGAAAAACCTTTTCAACTGTTCTCTCGTGAGTTACTAAATCTCTATCAATTAACTGTAGAGCGTCTGCTTTTACCAACTCTCCTTCGTCTAGTGAAACTCCGTTTACAAAACTAACATGTGGCGCGTAATTTCCTCTAATATAAGGAGACTCGCAAGTACCTTCCGACCATCCCACAACTGCTACAAGATCTCCGTGTAATTTTCTAAGTTTTTTGGTGTCTTCTAAAACACGAACATCGACATCTCTCTTAGGCCCGAACTTATCTAAGTTTTTTCCGGTAAGCTCTAGTTGACTCCTTTTACTTGCTATCAATGCTAAGTACCTATTCAGACCTCTTAGATTATTCGTTCCTTCGATTTTAAACCATGGCATTAATGTGACATGCAACGGAAGACTCGGAAATGTATCGCCAACCTCCACCGGCTCTAGGGTTGATATGATTAATTTTTCAGCCATATTAATCCTTTTTGCGTTCTAGGTATTCGCCGGTTCGAGTATCGACTTTGATAGTGTCGCCAGTTTTAATAAAGGCTGGAACTTTGACTGTTAAACCTGTTTCGGTTTGGGCGTCTTTTAGAACATTACTAGTGGTATCGCCTTTGACTACATTTTCAGTGTAGGTAACTTTCAAATATAGATTCTTTGGCAGATCGACATTGATAACGCGTTCGCCGAAAAATTGTAGATCCAATTCGTCGCCTTCTTTCAGATACGGTGCGACGTCTTCGACTAGACCAGCATTTAATGCAAATTGTTCGAAGCTATCAGGGTTCATGAAATGAAACTCATTACCATCCCCGTACAAATATTGAACCTTTTGATTGTTCACATCTGCTGGTTCGATTTTATCAGCACCTTTGAAAGTTTTTGGGATTACCCCGCCATCAATCAAGTTTTTTAGGCGCACGTTGACGATACTACCGCCACGGCCTAAAACTTTTTGATTGTAATCAATAACCTTGAAAGGTTTGTTAT
>CAYGDZ010000008.1:0-13880 GCA_964348805.1 uncultured Candidatus Saccharibacteria bacterium
GCAGTAGCCGAAGCTATTCACCACCAAAACTAATACCGAAAACTTTCCTGACTCCCCGCGACGAAAATCCCGCGGGGAGTTTTTTGTTGCTATAATAGCCACCTATGCACCGCAGGCGACGAATGACATTTGTAACCCTGATATCACTGCTGATTATTGCAGCAGGTTTGATATATCAAAATATCGAGAATCAGCGGATAGTCCAGCAGAACAAAAAGGTCCAAACCACTGCAAATCAACAACTAGCGACTAGCGCACTAGAAACATTAGAGATAAAGGGTCGCGCACCAAAAACTGGTTACTCGCGTGATATGTTCGGCAACGGATGGATGAAAAATGGCGACTGCAACACGCGCGATGATATATTGGCGCGCGATATGACCCAGCTAGATATTCGTGATTGCAAAGTCTACGCTGGTGTCTTGGACGATCCATATACTGGCAGAACTATTCGCTTCTTGCGCGGACCGACTACCAGCAGCTTGGTGCAGATAGATCATGTAGTTGCATTGTCAGATGCCTGGCAAAAGGGCGCGCAGTATAGTAGTCCTGAAATACGTGAACAGCTAGCTAATGATCCGTTGGAGCTGCTAGCAGTCGACGGTGATGCAAATCAACAAAAGAGTGATGGCGACGCGGCAACTTGGCTACCACCTAATAAATCATATCGCTGTCGCTATGTTGCGCGCCAAATCGCTGTTAAACAAAAATATGATTTATGGATAACAGCTGCCGAGCATGATGCAATGGCTAGGGTGTTATCGAGTTGCCCGGTGCAGGTACTACCGATAATGACTAGCTCTTAGATCTTTTTACTTTGTTTAGTGTTTCTATAACAATAGCTGTTTCTTGCCACTTCTCAACTGCAATTGTATTTATACCCATTGCTTTAACAGGATAGTCATTTCCGCCCTCTTCTAGTTTGTCACCAACGAACAACACATCATTTTTGGTCATATTTAATGCTTCAATCAATTTGTTCATGCCGTAGGCCTTGTCGATTCCAGGTAGCGTAACGTCTAGTGAAGTGCTGCCGCCTAGGCGAACTTCTAGCTCTGGTATTTGTTGTGCTACTTTGTCACGAAATATTTTCTTTTTTTCTTTGAACTCATCTGCCCATTTGTACTTTTCCTCTGGTGGAGCATGTTGCCCTAGTGCTGAATATGTTACTTGACTGCCTCGATCTTCGATAATTGGACCCCAAGTTTTTTCGCGCCAGATACTGAGCGATTTTGATTCGTTTTTCATTACCTTTATTATCTTGTTTTTTTGTTGCTCTGTTAAATCTTCGGAATACTGCAGGTCCCATACGTCATCTATGAATTTATAATATCTGGTACCACAGGTTGGCATGAGATGAAGCTTTTGCAGTAGAGCTGCGTTTACTTCTAGCCTATCCATAACCTGCATTTTGAATTGTTCGAATTTACCTCCAGATATTATGCAGACTTCGTAATTTTCCAGTAACTTCGCAAACAATTCTGCCATTCTATCGCTCATTGCAGATTTAGAAACAGACAAAGTATCGTCCAAATCAAAGGCGATTAATTTCTTCATAGTTATTCCTGATCCTTTATTTTATTGACCACATCTTTCACTTTTTGACTCAGATCTTTTCGAACTACTAGTACTCCGTGGTCGGTATTGATAACTGCTACGTTATCGATACCTACAACAGCAACTGGCTTGTCCTGTTCATTGCGAACATAGACATTTTCACTATCCAAGATGATAGCATTTTTGCCGATAGCCGTGTTGTTGTTGTCATCCCTAGGGCTCACAGTATGTACATCATCAAATGAACCTACATCCAGCCAATCAAATGATGCAGGAACAACCAATAGATCGTCGGTTTTTTCAATCAGTGCTATATCGATTGATTCGTCTTTATAATCCAGATACATTTTTCCCTGCTGCTGGGTTGGGGCGTTAGCTATTTTCTTGAGCTGCTGTGACCAATGTGGATCGGCATATTTTTCTATGCGATCTCGAAATACTTTATATGGCGCAACGAAATAGCCGGCATTCCATAAATAGTTGCCGCTGTCCAAATATTTTTGAGCTGTGATGCGGTCTGGTTTTTCTTTGAAAGAATCGACTTCGTGCAAAAATAACTCGTCCTCAACTTGTTTGCCTTGCTGGATATAACCAAACTTGGTACTGGCGCTGTCGGGTTCGATACCAATTAGCACAATCCGTTGATATTTTTCTGCAACCTTGCCAGCATAGCGAAATGTTTCAGCAAACCCATCAGTTGCGCGAATATGCTGATCTGCCCATATAGATGCGACCGGCTCATCCTCGCCGTGAGCTTTAGCAATTACCTGAAGTGCGTTTGTAATACATGGCATTGTACCTCGCCTAGCGGGTTCAACAATTACATGATCCTCGGAAACCTCCGATAACTGATCGATCACGTGATGAGCATGACTTACCTCAGTCGAGATGTATATTTTGTCAGTGGAAGTTATTTTCTTTGCACGCTCATACGTGTTTTGTAACAACGATCTTTGGCCAACGACAGTCAGTAGGTGTTTAGGATAATCGGGTACAGACAACGGCCACAGCCTAGTCCCGGACCCTCCAGCAACAATCAAAATAATCATACGTTAATCTATAATACCATGCATTATCTCTCGAAATTACTGGACAATGTATAATAGCGTGTATGACTAAAGTTTTAATTACAGGTGGTGCGGGGTTTATTGGATCACATACTTTTGTTGAACTTGTGAATGCCGGGTATGATCCAGTTATAATTGATAACTTCAATAATTCCGAGAGATTTATCCTCGATCGTCTAGAACAGTTAACTGGTAAAAAGCCTGTGTGTTACGAACAAGATTATCAAGACGCCGCTGCGCTAAAAGATATTATAGAGAAAGAAAAAATAGAAAGTGTGATTCATTTTGCTGCTTATAAACAAGTCGCGGAGTCAGTGAAAGAGCCGTTAAAGTATTACGAGAATAATGTGGCAGGCTTTGTTACTTTGTTAAATGTTTTAAAGAAAGTTAAACGACCTATAAATTTGGTTTTCTCTTCGTCTTGTACAGTTTATGGTAGTCCAGAAAATTTGCCAGTTACAGAAGAGACTCCGGTCAGTCCAGTTGTGCCATATGGTAGAAGTAAAATGATATGTGAAATGGTACTAAAAGATACTATAGATTCACAAAATAATATTAGCGGCATTTCTCTTCGTTACTTTAATCCAATCGGTGCTCATCCTTCGGGTATTATAGGTGAATTACCAAAAGGGCCGCCAGCTAATTTGGTGCCTTTTGTAACTCAAGCAGCAGCTGGTCTATATGAAAAAATAATCGTACACGGCAATGACTATCCTACTGATGATGGTAGTTGTGTTCGAGATTATATACACGTAGTAGACCTTGCTAAGGCTCACGTAAAAGCTTTGGAATATCTGCACTCGCAGCCCTTAAAAACATATGATTTTATGAATATTGGAATAGGTCAAGGCGTTAGTGTATTAGAAATTATAAAAACCTTTGAGTCAAAAAATAGCGTGAAACTAAATTATGAAATCGGACCACGTAGATTGGGTGATGTCGCTGATATTTATGCAGTGGTAGAAAAGGCTAATCGCTTGCTCGACTGGAAATCACAAAAAACTATTGCTGATGCTTTAGAAGATGCATGGAGATGGCAACAAACTTTACCCACTAGTCAGCCCTGACTCTCAACTGGTATAATATATTTATATGAAAATGCTGATTACTGGCGGTGCGGGATTTATCGGAGGAAACTTTGTCCACTATACTTTGAAAAATTATCCTGATTATAGATTGACTGTTATTGATAAGTTAACCTATGCAGGAAAGACTGATAACTTGGCGGGCGTACTGGATAAAATTGAATTTATCGAAGGTGATATCTGTGATCGTGAGTTAATTGATAAGCTAATCAGCGAGACTGATATTGTTG
Organism: uncultured Candidatus Saccharibacteria bacterium; assembly: GCA_964348805.1. GTDB lineage: Bacteria > Patescibacteriota > Saccharimonadia > Saccharimonadales > Saccharimonadaceae > JACPYF01. The sequence continues at coordinate 3,940 of CAYGDZ010000008.1, forward strand.
TGCACTTTGCAGCAGAGTCGCACAATGACAATTCACTGCGTGATCCTTGGCCTTTTATACAATCAAACCTAATTGGGACTGCAACAATCCTAGAAGCTGTTCGTAAGCATAAAAAACGCCTGCATCACATTTCAACTGACGAAGTGTACGGTGATTTAGAGCTTAATGATCCTGCAAAATTTACCGAGACAACACCATACAATGCATCTAGCCCCTACTCTAGCACCAAAGCTGGTAGTGATTTGTTAGTGAAAGCTTGGGTACGAAGCTTTGGAATAAATGCAACAATTTCAAACTGTTCAAACAACTATGGACCGTATCAACATATTGAAAAATTTATCCCGCGCCAAATTACAAATATCCTGAGTGATATAAAACCAAAGCTTTATGGTACAGGCGAACAAGTTCGTGATTGGATACATGTTGATGACCACAACAGCGCAGTACATACAATTTTGGAAAAAGGAAAAGCTGGTGAATTGTATTTGATCGGTGCAGATGGCGAACAGGATAACAAATACATTATCGAGACTTTGCTAGAACTAATGGGCAAAGATAAAAATGATTATGAACATGTTAATGATCGTCCGGGCCATGATCAACGATATGCAATCGATGCAACCAAACTGCGTACAGAGCTTGGCTGGACACCAAAATACACCAACCTACGCGAAGGCCTGCAAGCAACTATTGACTGGTATACAGAAAACCAAGATTGGTGGAAAGCTGAGAAAGTTAAAGTAGAAGCTGCCTACGCAGAAAAGGGTCAGTAAACCCCGCAAAAAATGAATATAAAATTTATATCACTGAATATTTGGCATGGAGTATTTTTGTTTCAAGAAGTTTTAGACTTTCTAAAAAAACAGGATGCAGATATCGTCGTGCTACAAGAAGTCTACAGCAGTAAAGACAGCAGCTTAAAAGAGCAGTTCCGTACAATGCAGATATACAAGGAAAAGCTGGACTATCCTGAGCAAGTTTTCTCACCTCACTATCGTGATTTTGACAATACAAATGGCAAAAGCCAACGTGGAAATGCTATCCTATCAAAATTTCCTATCAAGCTGCATGACGATGTGTTCTTTGCTAAAGAATACAGTGAAGAATATAGAGATTCGCCTGGTCATTACCATGAATGCCCGCGTAGCCTACAGCACATAACAATTGATACACCATCTGGTGAGCTTGACGTTTATAATATCCAAGGTGTATATGATCTAAACGGAGATAATTTTAGTCCTGAACGTCAAAGGATGAGTGAAGTAATCCTAAATGCTATAGACGGTAAAGATAATGTCATTCTGGCGGGAGATACAAATGCCAAGCCAACTAACAGTGCAATAAAGATGATTGAGTCGAAGCTAAATAGTGTATTTGGAAATGAGTTACAAACGAGCTTTAATATGCGACGAAAAGATAATCCAGGATATGCGACGACAGTTGTTGATATGATACTCGTTAGTAATAATATAAGTGTAAAAAATAAGCAGTGTCTTGATATAGATATTTCTGATCACCTGCCCCTAGTAGTGGAACTGCAGGTTAATTAGACGACCACTCTCTCTGCTTGACATGTTATAATATAGCTCATAATAATGAGTGAAATTGAGTTTAGCAAAGAGTTAAAAGTAACCGAAACAAACATCCCGGGCGTTCTATTATTTGATATCCCCGTCCATGGTGACAATCGTGGTTGGTTCAAAGAAAACTGGCAGCGTGAAAAGATGATCAAGTTGGGACTCCCCGACTTTGGACCAGTGCAAAATAATATTTCATTTAATGAGAAACGTGGCACAACTCGTGGTATCCATGGTGAGCCTTGGGATAAATTTGTATCAGTTGCATCTGGCAAAATATTTGGTGCTTGGGTTGATCTGCGAGATGGTGATAGTTTTGGCCAGGTGTTCACAACTGAAATTGATCCTAGCAAAGCAATTTATATTCCACGGGGCGTTGCCAACGCGTTTCAAACATTACAAGATAACACAGTCTATACTTACTTGGTAAATGATCACTGGAGCCCAGATGGGGAATACAGTTTCTTGAACTTGGCTGATGAAACAGCGGCAATTGACTGGCCTATTCCTCTAGACCAAGCCGAACTTAGCGAAAAAGATACAAAACATCCCGGGATGGCTGATGTTGTACCAGTTCCCGCTAAGAAAACCCTAGTTATTGGTGGTCTGGGTCAACTTGGCACAGCATTGCAAGAAGTTTTGCCTAATGCTGAATTTGTCGATCGTGATGATTTCGATATGACCGACCCAGCAACCTATGCAACCAAGAATTGGCATGATTATGACATTATCATTAATGTTGCTGCGTATACAGCCGTGGACCAAGCTGAGACTTTTGAAGGTCGCAAGATGGCTTGGGAGATTAACGCAAAATCTATCGCCTATTTAGTCAAAACTGCCAACGAGAACAATATAACTTTTGTCCATATCTCTAGCGAGTACGTGTTTGATGGAACTAATGAATTGCATGACGAAGAAGAAGCTTTGTCACCACTAGGTGTATATGCACAAACAAAAGCAGCCGGCGATGTTGCAGCTAGTCAAGCTAAAAAACATTATCTAGTACGAACATCTTGGGTAATTGGTCAGGGAAATAACTTTGTACGTACCATGAAAAGTTTGGCCGAAAAGGGCGTAAAGCCAAGTGTTGTGAATGATCAAATTGGCCGGCTAACGTTCACTAAAGATCTAGCTAATGGAATTGTTCATCTACTCACAACAAAGCCAGAATTTGGTACTTACAACCTCAGCAATACTGGTGATTCTGTATCATGGGCAGATATTGCAAAGATGGTTTATGAACATGCTGGCAAAAGTGCAAGCGACGTTACGCCTGTTTCAACTCAGCAATACTATGAAGGTAAAGTTGGTATATCCCCCCGCCCGCTGCAAAGTACGCTAAAACTTGATAAGATAGAGTCTGTTGGATTCCACGCCCGAAATTGGCGCGAAGCATTGAATGAATATTTAGAAGAGGAGAATTAGTGAAAGGTATTATTTTAGCAGGAGGCAGTGGAACGCGCCTCTACCCTATTACAAAAGGTATTAGTAAACAACTAGTCCCTATTTATGATAAACCTATGATCTACTACCCGCTTTCGACATTGATGAGTGCGGGTATAAAAGATATTTTAGTAATCACTACACCGCATGATCAAGATCAGTTTATTAAACTACTGGGTGATGGATCAAATTGGGGAATTAAACTTTCATATAAAGTCCAGGAAGAGCCTCGTGGCCTGGCTGATGCTTTTATCGTTGGTGCGGAATTTATTGGTAGTGAAAAAGTTGCAATGATCTTGGGTGATAATGTATTTTACGGCTCACAAATGGATAAGCAGCTAAAAGAGCTGACAGATATTGACGGTGCAGTCGGCTTTGCAGCGCAGGTAACTGATCCTGAACGTTACGGCGTCTATGAGTTTGACGATAATATGAACGTACTTTCAATAGAAGAAAAACCAGAAGTACCAAAATCAAATTATGCCAATGCTGGACTTTACTTTTGTGATAATGAAGTTGTTGAAATCGCAAAAAATGTGCAACCAAGTGCTCGAGGTGAAGTAGAAATAACTTCTGTGCTGGATGCGTACTTACAAAAAGGTGAACTAAAAGTGTGCTTATTAGAACGAGGTACAGCTTGGCTCGATACAGGCACATTTGAGAGTATGAACCAAGCTAGTCAGTTTGTACAAGTTGTTGAAGAGCGACAAGGTATGAAGATTGGCTGCCCAGAAGAAATCGCCTACCGAGAAGGCTTCATCAATAAAGAGCAGTTACTCAGTATTTCACAACCTCTTATAAAAAGTGGCTACGGCAAGTATTTACACAGCCTTGTTTCTTAGATAACAGATTTGAAATACTCAATAGTTGGCAATAACCCTTTTTCAAGCTTGATACTTGGCTCCCAACCAAGCTTTTCTTTTGCTAGTGAAATATCTGGTTGACGCTGCTTTGGATCATCCTGTGGTAAATCCTTGTAAACAATCTTACTCTTGCTCTCAGGTATCATTTCCAAGACCTTTTCGGCCAATTGTTTGATAGTAAATTCGTCTGGATTTCCAATATTGACTGGACCTACAAATTCCTTGTCATTATTCATCATTCGCACCATGCCTTCTATCAGGTCGTCGACATACTGAAAGCTACGGGTTTGTGAGCCATCACCATAGATAGTGATATCCTCGCCCCTCAATGCCTGTACAATAAAGTTTGAAACAACTCGCCCATCATCTGGGTTCATATTTGGACCATATGTGTTAAATATACGTATAACACGGATATCGACATTAGCCTGCCTATGGTAGTCAAAAAATAATGTTTCTGCGCAACGTTTTCCTTCGTCATAGCATGAACGAATCCCGATAGGGTTAACTCTACCCCAGTACGATTCTGGCTGTGGATGGACATCTGGATCGCCATACACTTCGCTAGTTGAAGCCTGCAGCACACGAGCTTTGACCCGTTTTGCCAAACCCAAGACATTGATAGCCCCATGTACACTTGTTTTTGTAGTTTGAATAGGATCAAACTGATAGTGAACTGGAGATGCTGGACATGCAAGATTATAAATCTCGTCGACTTCAATAATTAATGGAATTGTGACGTCATGACGCAGTAGTTCAAAATCTTTGTTATCTAATAGATTATGGATATTTGAACGATTGCCGGTAAAAAAATTATCAACACATAGAACTTCATTGCCTTCGTCAAGCAGCCGCTTGCATAGATGTGACCCAATGAAACCTGCGCCTCCTGTTACAAGTACTCGCTTTTTAGACATTTTTATATCCCCTTCCGACACTTTCATAGTGATACTTACGATTTTCTAGATCTTTGTGACTAAACAGATTTCTGCCATCAAATATGACTTTTTCCTTTAAGCTGCTGTCTATTATAGCAAAATCTGCATTTTTGAATTCTTGCCATTCGGTTGCAATTATTAGTGCATCTGCATTTTTCAACGTATCGTACATCTCATCAACCAGCTCTAAACCTTTAATATTTTGTTTTCTAACATTATCCATTGCCTCTGGATCAAAAGCTTTTACAAAAGCACCAGCGCCAGTCAGTTCGTGAATTATATCGATGGCTGGCGCTTCACGAATATCATCAGTATCAGGTTTGAATGACAGCCCCCATAGTGCGAATGTTTTATTAGCTAAATCATCGTTATAGTACTTTTTTATTTTTCTTACAATAGTCTTTCTTTGAGCATTATTTACATTTGTAACCGCTTCTAATATCTGAAAATTATAGTTATTTTTACGTGCTGTTTCATGCAATGCCAAAACATCTTTTGGAAAGCAGCTCCCTCCGTAACCTATGCCAGGATAAAGGAATTTTTCACCTATTCTTGGATCAGATCCTATGCCTATACGAATAGCATCAACATCAGCGCCTACTTTTTCTGATAAATTTGCTATCTCGTTCATAAAGCTAATTTTTGTAGCAAGAAATGCATTGGCTGCATACTTTGTCATCTCGGATGAACGTTGATCCATATGAATAATTTGCGCCTCGCTAGTAATAAAAGGCTGATATAAACTATCCATAATATCACGAGCCCTTTTAGACTCTGTGCCAATAATTATTCGATCAGGTTTCATAAAATCATTGACTGCAAAGCCTTCCTTTAGAAATTCTGGATTAGAGACTACATCAAAATCACCCTGGTATGATTTTTGTATTGCTATTTTAACTTTTTCTGCGGTTCCAACAGGGACAGTACTTTTGTTAACTATAACTTTGTAATTATCTAATTGCTTTCCTAGTTCATCCGCAACTCCTAGGATATAAGATAGATCTGCCGAACCGTCTTCTCCTGGAGGTGTAGGTAATGCTAGAAATATAACCTCGGCGTCAACAATACTGGCTGCAAGATCTATACTAAATGAAAGGTTATTTTTAGCTATGTTTTTTTTAAATATTTCTTGCAAGCCAGGTTCGTATATGGGAATAAGACCTTTTTGCATTTGTTTAACTTTGTTTGAGTCTATATCAACACATACCACTTGATTGCCAGAGTCTGCAAAGCAAGTACCGCTTACAAGCCCTACGTAACCTGTACCAACAACAGCAATTTTCATTTTACGATCTCCTGTATGTCCTTTTCAGTTACCTTTCGCCATACTACATATTTTGACCAACTAAAATTCCAAAGTAAAGCAATAAGAGAGCTGGTTATGAGAGAATATAGTTCATTAAAATGTAGTATTGCTTCAAACAAACTTACCATAACTGCACTGCCTAAAATTGCAGGCCATGAGGTTGCATGAAATTGGACTAACAGAGTAAGTATTGATTTCTTTACCTTATTATTCTTGTACGTCCAGTTATGATGTAGTATGAAGTTACTAAACAATGCTATTTCAGCTGCAATTAGCTGTGCGAAGAATATCGGCATTGAAAATACTCTGTGGAGAGTTGTCAAAATTATCAAATTGATAATGAAACCCGTACCACCAACGATACAAAAGCGTACAAAATCTATTTTCAATAATCGTTTTATTTGTTCCCTCGTGTATACAATCACAGTCATTTTATGATACCATATCGAGAAGTATAACTACCGAGGAGACCTATGCCAAAAGTGAAAAAATTGTCTATTATAGTGCCTTGCTACAATGAAAAAGCAACTATACACAAAATTCTGGATGAAATTGATGAGGTTAATCTAGGTAGTACAAAAAAAGAGGTAATCATAGTTGATGATGGGTCTAATGATGGAACCAGGCAAATACTAAAAAAGCTATCTGAAAAAAATAAATCTATCAGTTTGATTTTTCAAAAAACGAACCAAGGTAAAGGTGCGGCATTAAAGCGTGGTATTTTGGCTAGTACAGGTGATGTAGTTATCATCCAAGATGCAGATTTAGAGTATGACCCCCAAGAATATACTCGACTCCTCTATCCAATTGAGCGAGGGCATGCTGATGTTGTGTATGGATCTAGGTTCATTGGTGGTGAGCCACATCGTATTATTTATTATCGAAATCAGGTAGCAAACAAATTTTTGACTATGCTATCAAATATGTTTACAGGACTAAATCTAACTGACATGGAAACATGTTATAAAGTTTTTAGAGGCGAACTAGTTCGAGAACTGGCAAAAGATCTAAAGGCAAAACAATTTGGGTTTGAACCCGAAATAACCGCCCGAGTAGCCAAGGCAAATGCCCGTGTCTATGAAATTGGTATTTCATATTATGGTCGGAGTAAAGAAGAGGGTAAGAAAATTGGTATGAAAGACGGCTTAAAAGCTATATGGGAGATAGTTTATTTTAATATGACAGTAAGAAAAGGAGAAAAGAAGTAATGAGTCAGCCAAAGCCGAAAATGCATAAAAGAGTCGCGAGAAAAGCTATATTTATTGGTAAAAATTTTCATAAGGTACTAAGAATAGAAAAGGTTGTTAGAGAGAGAAACCAGTTTTTTACAGAAAAGCAAATTTTATTTGATCAGGCAAATAATTGGCGTGTCTTTTTAGCTAACAAATACCTAAAGGGAAGCGGTATAGAGATTGGCCCGGCTGAACACCCATTGCATGTCCCACACTGGACCAAGGTTAAATATGTTGATGAAATTAGCACTGAGGACTTGATAAAATTATATCCTTATCTAAAAGGCCATGATTTGGTTCATGTTGATGTAGTTGACGATGGCCAAAGACTTGCAAAATTCAAGGATAATTCTCAAAGCTTTATAATTGCCAATCACTTTTATGAGCATATTATTGATCCTATAAAAACTCTTCGTAATTTTTATCGAGTTCTCAAAAACGATGGTGTTATATTTATGGCAATACCAGACAAGAGATTCACCTTTGATAAATTGCGGCCCGTTACTCCCCTTTCTCGATTGAAAAAATTTCACAAAGACCCAAAGGCAGCCGAGGCTGGAAAATGGCCAATGTTTGTAGAGTCAGCGCAGTACATCGAAGGTAAGCAAGGTAAGGATATCAAAAAAAGAGCTCAGGAACTGTATGATCAAAAATTTAGTGTTCATTTAAATGTTTGGTCTCAGCATGATTTACTAGATCTCATATTGTACATCATACGTGAATACAAATTAGATTTAGACTTTGAAGCCGTAGTCAAGAATGATCATGAAGTTATTTTGATCCTCAAAAAGCAGCCTAGGTCAGATGTAAAAGAAAACCCTTCTGTTAAAAAAGCACGTAAATCTTTGAAATCAAAGAAAAAATAGCTGAAACTAACAAGCAGGTGAATTTTTGAGGTCGTATATTATAGCCTGATTGTCTTTGTAGACTATAGGAAAAGTTGTGTTACGAGGCTTGCTGATCGGTGCTGTTAGATAACGTACTTTGAACTCACTGCAAAACTTATCAAACTTGTTCTCAGCATTGTATGCATACAGTGGGAACTCTTTATCATTGAGATGATTTGGTTTTCTAGAAATATAACCAAAGGCCATAGGTTTATTATGGTGGGTTTGGTAGTAGAGTTGTAATGGCTCACTAGTTGCGGCTTCGTCCAAGACTCCACCGGTTGCTGGCAAAGATTTTAGTTTAGAAATATAGTCTGGATACTTTATGTTTGTTAGAGGCAATGCTCTAGGTAACATTTCGACTGCAAATACTACAATAAATAAGCCTACTAATAACCTGCCTTTGGTTGTGTCTAATTTAATTTTTGCTAGTACAATTGCAACAATCACAGCTGAACCTAATGTAACCATCACCATCATTCGTATAGGCATACCAGACAGTTTCATGCCAGGTATAATTCGTTCCATAATGACATATGGCATAGGTAGTTGTTCTATTGTTTTACCAAAAATCATTAGTCGTGGGCCTAGACTCAGGACACCAAAACCAAGAATGAGCAATTGCCAAAATACTAGGTCGCCAGTATATTTTTTTCTTTTAACTAGTGAAATAATCAGTACAATAATGACCGACCAACCTAGGTAGATTGAAGCTTCGTAGATATTTGCTGGTAATAATGACCAATACCACTCAGTCAGCTCATGGAACATCCAAAATCCCCCGGGAATAAATGGACTCAGTACATCGGTGCTAAAAACGCGAGCGGGATGAGAGCCGCTAAATTCTGTCGTTGCATTTGCATATAATAGTGCTAGTGGTAAAGGTGCGACTACAATTAATGAAGTTAGAAAAAACAAACCAAGCGGTTTGAGTGTTTTGGCTTTTTTGAGGCTTGGTAACTGTTTTTTCAACCAAAAATAAACAACTATCGCGAGAGCAGTCATTAGACAATATAAAAAGTAATAGTAGTCACAAAACAGCACCAAGAATAAACTAATTGATGAGCCTACCGCTAGCCAATAGCTTGGTTTTTTGACAAACATCCACCACATCAGCACAAACAGCGGTATCCATTCTAAAGAAATGAGCTGCATATGACCTTGTGCATGTGCGAAGTGATAGCTAGAAAACGTAAACACAGCTCCACCGATTATGCTCGCGAAGTAAGATTTAGAAAAATAATAGCACAGCCAAAAAGCCGTTATGCCACCCACAACAAATGAGAAAATAACCATTGTATTGAAAGCTTGGTTTAACGGCATGAACTGCATTAATCCCAGAGCTACAAAGCCGTTAAACGGATTGAGAGTTTGTCCGATCAGGGTAACGCCAAAAGGATGATGTAGCATATTTGTATGCCAGGGAAGTTGCTGAAGATTTATAACAGACTCGTGTATCCACCATATATTCCATACATTTTGCAGTCCATCACCCTTATCAGTCAGCAGATAGTCAGAAAAATTAGGCAACCAAGGCCAAGTAAATAAAGTAAAAGCTATAAAATATATAACTAGAGGAAGTCCGAACCACCTCAGAAAAAAATACAATTTTGGCGGTATTTTTTTGCCAAATATGTGGGGTTTTTTATTCATTACGTACAAGCTATTATAGATGAAAACTACCAATGTTCATAC
>CAYGDZ010000009.1:0-13646 GCA_964348805.1 uncultured Candidatus Saccharibacteria bacterium
GTTTACTGAAATTGTATCTGCCATGGTTTCTCCTTTAGTTTCCTAATGCCTTTAATTGTTTGATGCTGGTTTTGACCGAGCCGTCGTACTGTTTGCCAGCACTCCTGACGATAACGCCACCTAATAAATCCGTATCTATCGTTTCGCTAATTTCTAGATTATTTCCTGTGATTCCTAGATTTTTAACAATCTGTTTCTTTAGCTCGCCAGTCAGCTCGTGCATCGAGCTCATATGTACTGCGCTGTGTCCGTGATCTTGTTGCAAAAACAATTCAATATCCGAAATCAACAGATCTACCTGACGGCTAGCTTTGATCTCGTGCAAATATGCTGCCAAATACTGTGCAACCTTACGATTCTTTGCACCGTCAGCTATCTGCGCAGCAGCATAGCGGGCTACTTGACGACGTGAGATATTGTTCATACCTCAATCTCCTCGACAGATTTCTTGACTAGCTTCTTGTCCTCGCTACTAGTGATCTTGTCTTTGACAACTTTTTCGGTTGCTAGGGCGACTAGGTCAATTGTGTCTTTGCGCAGCGCTTTACGGGCAGCTGCAATATCTTGTTGGACTTGCTCGTGTGCTTGGTCTAATACGCGTTGAGCTTTTGTTTTGGCTTTTTCTTCGGCAGCCTCGATAGTAGACGACGCCTCGTTCTTGGCTGTTGCCATGATATCACTAGCCTGGGTTCGAGCCTCAACTAGCAATTTCTCGATCTCGGCCTGGCTTTTTTCGGCCTTTGTCTCAGCGTCCTTTGCGGCCTGCAAACCTGCCTGGATAGTTTTTTGTCGCTCATCTAATGCTTTAGTCAGTGGGGGATAGGCGAATTTCTTTAGCACCCAAAACATGATAAGAAATGCGATGGTCTGCAAAATCAGCAGTCGCCAGTCAATTCCTAGCACACCAAAAAGATCAGCCTTTTCGGCTGGTTCTGTAGATGCAAAGATGTATAGACTATTCATAAACTAAAAATAAACCTTACCTTTATTAAATGAACTTCGCGATGATCGCAACGATGATGGCAATGATAGCCAATGCGTCGACGAATGAAATACCTAGGATCATTAGTGATCGTATTTCGCTAATTTTTTCTGGGTTACGACCGACTGCTTGTACAGCTGATCCTGCAACGATACCGACTCCTAAACCACATAGTCCAGCAGCGATAGCATAGGTCAAACCAAATGCTAATTGTTCCATTTTCTTTTTCTCTCCTTATTTACTATCCACTTAGTATAGCGAATACTATAAAGGAAATAAAGGGGTTAGTAGAGGAAAATTATCTATTTTTGTTCAAATCCCTTCACTTGACCATTCCAGCTCTGCCATACATGCAGTGGCTCGCCAAGCTCGAGGCGACTAGCCAAGCGTACCCTCTTGCCGCCCGCAGTAATACGCGGGCCTGGAACTATATGCGAATGACCCGTAACAACTACCTTGTCAGTCGCCTCAAAAGCCTCTGGCCGACGAGACAGGGTAAATTGAGCATCGTCAACAATCTGCCTAGGTTCATCAAAAATATCCCTTGCCTCAGCCAAATATTCTTGTTGCTCAGACCAACTATCGCCAGTCAAACCTGCATGAATTGCGATGAAATCGTCAGTCTCGCAGAACATTGCCGCCCGAGCAAGCATTTGCAGATGGCCTCTTACTAGCATCGCTTCTTGCAAACGCTTAATCTTTTCGCTATGTCCAACTATCTTTGTATTGATCCCATACGAACCAGTTATTGCATCCAGAACCCCTTTTTCCTCGCCAAAGACACGAACTGCGTCCTGGATCTGACGTTGTATCTCTTTGTCTTCGTGCAACAAGCCTGCTAGCAGATACAACTCCCAATTACCGATATTAATATCTGCATCTATTGCACTAGCGATATCCAGCACCTTGGCCGTACTAGGACCCGCACCTAGTAAATCACCATTCAATATATAACGATCAGGAGAATCGCCATAATGTCTCAGCATCTTTTCTAGGGGTTGATAGTGGCCATGAAGGTCACTCGCAACAACTACTTTCTTGTTACATAGTCTCTCTGTCATTTATTAGGATTATACAATGATTACTATGTGGTGTCTATAGCTATAAGGTGGGGGACAATTCTAATGAGCGGCTTTTGCAGCATGCTCATCGCCATGATGAGCAACCGCTAGACTAACAAACACGACTGTCAGCATAAAGAACACATAGGCTTGTATAGCGCCCATAAACAGTTCGAATAGCAAGAATACTGGTAGAGACAAAGGTGCAAAATAACTAGACATAAATCCTACCATGACTAGTAAAACTTCGCCTGCAAAAACGTTACCAAACAAACGAAGTGATAGGGCAGTACCTCTAGAAAACTCGGCTATAAACTCTAATATTCCTTCGAAGGCGCCTGTCGGATCTTTGATAGGGTTCTTTAGATAGCGTTTGGCGTTGCCTAGTACTCCGTGTACACGAATAGCATAAATCTGCGCCATGATCATGCTGATGATTGCCAGCGCAAACGTAACATTCATATCAGATGGCAGCGGGCGAAACAGTGGTGTACCGTTATATGTCACTGATTCACCAACGATAGGTAATACGCCTAGCCAATAATTGATAATAATACAAAAGAATAGCGTGATAACTAACGGGGCCAAGCGACGAGCGATGACTTTGTCAGGTATAACTTGCTCGACAGTACCTAGCAACATTTCATATATCCATTGTACGGCCACCACCAATTTGTTCATGCGACCACGCCGGACCGAAAATGCAACATAAAATAGCAGCCACAATACTATACTGTAGCCAATCGCGCCCATAATCATACTGTTAGTTACTGGTATGCCGGCAACTGTGAATAGTTCTTCAGCTGCCAAGCTAATATGTGGGCCTTCTGCGGCGAAGAATACCAAGCTCATTTCTTAATACCTTTCATTTGTACATATATCAGACCCAGGCATACGATTACACCCACGACAACACCAGTTAATGTAAAGAGCGGTTTGGTATCAAAAGTACTGTCAGCCCACAACCCTAATGCCAAACCCAACAGGGTAGGAACAAACATCCGCCATGTAGTATCCGCGACCGTACCAAATAGAACCAGCACATCGTTGGCACTGGGCATCGTATCCTTTTTTGCTTTTTTACTCACCATTACTTCTATACATTGTAACAAATAGTAGTATTTATGAAAAGAAAAATCCCCTCGGTCATCGATGCCGAGGGGTTGTGGAGTTTGTGGTTGTCACGAAAAGAGCATCACTGCTCACTCCCCGAATGGTCATCTTGACCATATTTTGCGTTTACCTTGCCGCGCTCTATTGCTGACAAGCTGTCGAGTTCTTTGTCGATCAAGGGCAGTATCCACCTTTTTAAAAACTGCCAAAAGATCACTATCGATACAACTAGAACTACCACCACAATCGCTACCGCCACCCACTGGGTCGGTACGGTAAAAGTAACCTCTTTTTCTAACATTAGATCCAACCTTTAGGTACCAACCCTCAGCCTTGTGCCAAAAGTTATTCATTATATATTGTATCAAAGTGATATAATGTAACCATGAGCGAGAAGGTGAAGCCACAAGTCATCATATACAGCACCAGCTGGTGTGGTTTTTGTCATAGTCTCGAGCAGTACCTAGACCAGAAAAAAGTATCATACGTCACAAAAGACATCGAAAAAGATGAGGCGGCACACAATGAGCTGATGGAAAAAATCGGCGGCCGTGAAAACTTTCGTGGAGTACCTACTAGTGACGTAAATGGTGAAATAGTCCTGGGCTTTGACCGTCCAGGAATAGACGCTGCATTAAACAAAAAAGGTTAGTTTTACCCACTTTTCAGATGAAGAAGCGTTGTAAATTCTAAAGCATAAAAGCGTTGACAATAGCATATGTGGGGTATTACTATAGAACATAAGCACTAGATATAGTATATGCAACATAAACAATATCTCGTCTGAAGGCACTATAGGGGTATAGTACAGTCTTCCACCACAGTTTGGGGTGTGTTAATACAAAAATCAGGAGGGTTAGAACAAAGTGGACATTTCAGTCACAAAAATTGACGGCGCAAAAGAGCCGTACAACGCAGACAAAATCAACCGAGCATTAGAGAAAGCTTCGCGCGGACTCGATGATCAAATATCAAAGGTTATTCAAGTAGCAACAGAGGTCAGTCTGACGCTTTTTGATGGCATCACAACGACACAGCTAGACGAAGCTGTAATACACGCAGCACTGCAAAACGTCAAAGACGATCCTGATTTTGATATTATCGCAGCACGTCTGCTACTAAAGACTATCTACAAAAACGTCCTGGGTGACTATGAAACCGAAGAAGAGCTAGTCAAACTACACCAAAAGCAATTCCTAGCCTATATAAAAACAGGCGTAAAGGACAAGCTACTAGACAAAAGAATGGGTGACAGCAAGCTTTTTGACCACAAAAAACTGGCTGCAGCAATAGACCCAAGTCGTGACAATTTAATGAAATACCTAGGTGTTATCACTAGCAAAAACCGTTATGCGCTGCGAAAACAAGACGGCGAACCGATAGAAACACCACAATATACTATGATGCGAATCGCAATGGGCCTCAGTTTTAACGAAAAAGACCCAACCGCAGCTGCATTAACATTCTATGAGCACATGAGCCGATTTGACTATGTTCCTGGTGGCTCAACCCGCGTCAACGCTGGCGGCGCCTTTCCGCAGCTATCTAACTGTTTTGTCATGGAGACCCAGGATGAAATGGATTCTATCGCAAAAACAGTCAGCGATGTCATGTGGATCTCAAAGGGTACAGGCGGTATCGGCCTTTCTATGAATAAACTTCGTGCCGAAGGCTCACCTGTAAAGAGTACCAACACCGTATCAACTGGACCAATTCCATTCATGAATGTGGTCGACGCAGCCTTGAGGGCTGTCAGCCGAAAGGGCAAAAAAGCCGGCGCTTTGGCTTTTTACATGGAGAACTGGCACCTTAACTTTCCACAGTTCCTAGACCTCAAACAAAACTCTGGTGACCCATACCTTCGTACTCGTACTGCCAACACCGCAGCCTGGATATCAGACGAATTCATGAAACGAGTTGACAACGACGAAGACTGGTACTTGTTTGACCCGCACGATACACCTGACCTCTGTGAACTATACGGCAGCGATTTCAGCAAACGTTATGCCGAATATATCAAAATGGCCGAAGCCGGCGAAATTACCAACTTTGACAAGACAAAAGCTCGCGAACAATTCCGTCAAATTTTGATTGTTCTGCAGGCAACTAGCCACCCTTGGCTAACATGGAAAGACACTATCAATGTGCGCGCCCTCAACAACAACACTGGCACAATCCACCTGTCCAACCTATGTACCGAGATCACATTACCGCAAGACAAAGAAAACACCGCGGTCTGCAACCTAGTCAGCGTTAACTTGTCAGCGCACTATTTGCCAGAAAAGCGTGACTTTGACTGGAAACGACTAGAGGCCAGTACTAGATCGGCCGTACGTCAGCTAGATAACCTGGTTGATATCACTAATACTCCGGTCAAAGAAGCGATGCATTCAAACAAACAAAACCGTGCAATCGGCCTAGGCACCATGGGCTTTACTGATGTTATCGAAAAACTAGGCTATTCGTACGAATCAGAGGAAGCCTATGATCTGATCGACCAATTGGTAGAGTTCATTAGCTACCAAGCCATAGACGAGAGCGCCGAGCTAGCTAAAGAGCGTGGACCATACCCTATGTTCAAAGGTTCTGGCTGGAGCAAAGGCCTAGTCCCACTGGACACTATCGAAATCGCCAGTATCGACCGCAATGTCAGTATAGACATCAACCGCAAAGCCCGAATGGATTGGTCAAAACTGCGCAGGAAAGTCAAAAAAGGCATGCGTAATGCAACATTGATGGCTATCGCACCAACTGCCAATATCGCTCACGTGGCTGGTACAACCCCAGGTCTAGACCCACAATTTTCGCAAATCTTTAGCCGCTCTACACTAAATGGCAAATTCCTAGAGATCAACGTAAATCTAGTAAACGACCTAAAGGCACTGGGTATCTGGAACGAAGTCAAAGACGACGTTCTGCGTCTGCAAGGTGATTTGACCGAGATACCATCAGTTCCACAACACATAAAGGACGTCTACAAAACCAGCTTCCAACTGTCGCCAATGGCCTTTATCGAAGTTGCCGGCCGTGCTCAAAAGTGGGTAGACCAAGCAATCAGCCGAAATATGTATCTAGAAACCCGCGACATCGACGACATGGTCGACATATACAGCAATGCATGGAAGAAAGGCCTAAAGACGACGTACTACCTGCATGTCAAACCGCGTCACCAAGCTGAACAATCAACCACAAAAGTCAACAAAGCAGAAGTCTTATCTACAGGTTCCGGTTCAGGATCACCGTCCAGAGGATTTGGCTTTGGGACAAGATCAAATTAATAAACACAGAATTAGTTAAGGGGGAAATATGAGTACAAACAACACAACAACAGAAACACAAGAAGAGATCGAGCTGCGCATGAAGGTTATCCAAGAGGCCTTGGCAGAAATGCAATCTCAGGGCGTAGAAAACGCCAGCACAACAAATGTAAACATGCAGGCACTAGTCGACCCTATGGACGAACTAGCCTGTGACGGGTGCCAGTAAAGTATGGCAAAAGGAATATTAGGTACCGGCATACAAGACGGCCTGCGCCTAAAGCCAATACGTTACCAATGGGCCTATGATCTATATGACCAAGCCGTCAGTAACACATGGTTCCCAAACGAGATTCAACTGGGGCAGGACGTCGCTGACTGGCGCAAGATGAGTGACGAGGAAAAACACGCCGTCACGTTCCTAATGAGCTATTTCAACCCAAACGAACTGTTAGTCAACAAAGCCCTGGCCTTTGGTGTATACCCCTATATCAATGCGCCTGAAGCGCATATGTACCTAGCAAAACAAATGTGGGAAGAAGCCAACCACTGCATGTCATTCGAATATGTCCTGGAAACATTCCCACTGGATCGCGAAAACTCATACGATGCCCATATAAATATTCCATCAATGGCTAAAAAAGAAGAATTCGAAGTCAAATACATCAAACGTATGACCGAGGAACAGATAGACATCACCACGACTGATGGCAAAAAGGACTTTGTCCGTAACCTAGTTGCCTACAATATTGTCCTAGAAGGCCTATGGTTCTATAGCGGATTCATGGTCGCCCTTAGCTTCCGCCAACGAAATCTTTTGCGAAACTTTGGCAGTTTGATCGATTGGGTCGTCCGCGACGAGAGCCTGCACCTCAAATTCGGTATCAACTTGATCCTAACTGTCCTAGACGAGAATCCAGACCTACAAACCGAAGAGTTCGCAGCCGAGATCAAACAAATGATCCTAGACGGTGTTGAGATGGAAGAGCAGTACAACAAAGACCTATTGCCAAACGGCATCCTGGGTCTGAACGCTGATTACATCAACCAGTACGTCAAATACCTAGCCGACCGTCGCCTCGAAGAGCTTGGCTTTGAACCACATTACAAGGTCAGCAACCCAGCTAAGTGGATGGCCGCAGCCAACGATACGCTAGAGCTCGTTAACTTCTTTGAGAGCACCAATACTAGCTACGAAGTCAACGCTGGCACTAGCAAAAAATAAAAGTGCCCTAGATCCATTAAAAACCTTGCAATAGCGAGGTTTTTTTGGTATTATTACGACGAACAGGTGAGGAGATGATTTGGCGATTACTCTCTTCACTTCCGTTCCCCATCAGAGAACCCTCCAGTTCTCTATCAACACCCAACGGACCGACCGTCTCACTGGTCCGCTTGTCGGAGGTCCATCCTGCATGGCTCTATCTCGCAAGAGATAAGCAACGCGATGACGCTTGCTGTGCGGGGTGGACCGCACCTTCCACCCATCTACCACGTCCTCCGGGCAAGAAAGGACTACATGGTAGAAACACCCAGAACCGAGTCAAGAGAGCCAACCGCTAAACGGTCACCACTCTCTAGCACACTTCTTCTGTAGCTGGCACGCGGCAGAAGATGCGGCAGCGCAAGCTGTCGACGCCCTACAAAGGCGTTGTGTTCACTCGGTTCTCGGGTGATTTTTTTATTTAGTAATTATTCTTCTATGCCTATAGTGTCAGTTACCTTACGTCTCAGTTCGAGCAAGCGTGCATACAACTGCTGCATAGTTGTGCGCCGCTTTTCACTATGGTCATCTAACGCGCGTTGGTACAGAGCCTCTAGTTTCTTTGTTTGCTCGATCTCGGTATATTCACCAGCAATACGCTTGCTGGCTTCTCCAAATTTCTCTCTCAACCTTGTGTCATTCAAAATAGCCACGACTTTTTCCGCCATGGATTGGGGATTTTCATCGGCGACAAAGCCATTCTCACCATCGCGTACAACTTCGCTGACACCACCGTCTGTCAGCACAATTGGCAACCCCGATAGTGCTGCCTCGTGCAACACCAGGCCTTGCGTGTCTGTCATAGATGGAAAAACAAAGACAGAGCTAGCGCCGTAAATAGTACCTAGCGTTTCGCGGGGCAGAGCACCAGTAAAGATAATCCGATCACTGGCCTGTGATTGCTTGGCTAGCTTTTCCAGTGTTTCACGATATTCAAAATCACCAACATACAACAATTTAGCATTTGGACGTACCTTCAAAACCTCTTCGATCATGGGTATTAAACTATCCAGATTTTTTTCGGCACCCAAGCGCCCGACATAGGTAACGATCTCGTCAGTCTCGCTAAAGCCATATTTGCTGTGAAACTCGGCAATTGATGACTGTGTGGCTGCTGGTAGGGGATCTATGCCTGTAGGCAGTAGTTTAATCGGATAGGTATATTCTTCGCCCTCCATCCAGCTCTCTAGCTGCTGCTTGCTCTTTCGAGATAGTACAATCACCACATCACAGCGACTATACATGATGGTTATCATGGCCTCGACAATATCTTGGTTCCACTGCGTGACGCCGCGGCGTGGAATATACAGTTTGATTAGCTCGCCTAGATCTCGGCCATGAAACTTTGTCGCAAACGGAGCCAACGGTATCAACATTAACAGCCCCGGCAGTACAGCCGGGTAATGTTTGACATATTCGTATACATCAGTACTGTGCTGCGACACCAATGTCGCGCCAGTTTTGTAGGCAGCATTGATGCCCAAAATACCTATCTGACCGGGCGTAAAAATATGCACAATATCCAAATCCAACTCGCGAATTTTTCGCAGTGTCCACGGTGTAAAAAATAGTGAAAAGTTGTAATCATCATAGAACGCACCTTTTACGCTGGGAAATCGCAGTATTCCGTGCTCTTCGTCTTCGCTAACTTTTGCTGGCGTAACACCGTCGGCAGGGCAAAACACTATCACCTCGTGGCCTAGATCCTCTAGATGCTTTTTTGTGATGTCAACAACGTAAACAATCCCATTGATTGATGGGCGATATGTGTCAGTAAATAGTCCTATTTTCATCAGGAAATTTTAGTTTTTTGTTGCTGTGTTAGTTCGCATAATAATCAAGTTCCATTATACTTTATATTGATGGATAACACGACGCACACAGCGGCCGGCGCAAAATACTGGATATACAATCCTAACAGCAAGAAAACAATTGTTGTTGTTCATGGCCTACGCGGTACGCACCACGGACTACAGTTCATAGCAGCTGCCTTGCCGCAATATCGCTTTATCATTCCGGACCTTCCAGGCTTCGGCGAATCAAAACCTATGGGCGCCACTCATAATGAAAAAAATTACGCTCAGTGGCTGGGAAAATTTATTACCCAACTACAACTACCAAAGCCACCAATTGTACTAGGTCATTCCTTTGGCTCGATAATCGCCAGTAGATACGCTGCCGACAACCCTGCATCAGTCCCAAAGCTCATTCTAATCAATCCTATCAGCAAGCATGGCAACAAACTGGGTGGACTGTCCGCAAAGGCCTACTACAAGCTAGGAGCTCTATTGCCAGAACCAGTTGGGACCAAGCTCTTAAAAAGTCGGCTAATTACCAGACTAATGAGCGAAACAATGATCACGACCAAACAAAAGAATTTGCGCGTTAGGGTCAAAGAGCAGCACTTTGCATACTTTGCCACTTTTGCAAATCGACGCTCTGTCCATGAAACCTTTCAGGCCACGATGTCAGGCTCGGTACTACAGGTAGCAGATCAACTGACAATGCCAGTACTTTTGATTGTAGGCGCCAGGGACAGGTTTGTCCCGCTACATGGTCAATCTCAGTTGCATAAAAAGCTACCCCAGTCAGATCTGCAAATTATTTCAAATGTCGGCCACCTAATACACTATGAGACCCCTGAAAAAGCTGCCGAAATGATCAAAAAGTTCGTTGGCTAGTTATTTTCCGCCAGCAATTTTTTATAGATAGCTTCGAAACGGTCTAATGTATGATTGATATCATGTGTTTTTGCAATTGCCAAACTTTTACGTGACATCTTTTCAAGCAGCTCCGGTCGGCCCAATATTTTACTGATCGCCGCCGCCATCATGACATCGTCATCTAGTTTAAACAGATAACCGTTTTTGCCATCCTGACATAGCTCATCCAAGGCTCCGGCATTTACTGCCACAACCGGCAGCCCAGACGCCATAGCCTCTAGTGTTGCTATGCTTTGCAGTTCTGCTGGTGAAGGCATGCAAAAAACCGTTCCCATGCGATAAATCAGCGGCAAATCCTCGCCAGGCACTTTGCCTGTAAAGGTAACTTTATGCTCGATTCCCAGACCTTGTGCTAACTGTAACAATCTCTCGCGCTCGTTGCCGTGCCCGACTATCAGCAAATGAATATTTGTCTTTTGCATGACTTTTGCAGCTGCCTGGACTAGCACCGACAAGTGCTTTTCGGCGTCTAACCGCCCAACATACAACAAGATAGGTTGATCTGTTGGCAGGTGATACTTTGCATATAATTTCTGAGATGGTTTTTCTGGCGAAAACACACTCAGGTCTATCCCATTTGAAACAGGTTCCAGCGGCACCTCGATATTCTTTGCCTTGTGTCCAAACATATCAATCGCAGATTGCGTAGGTGTCGTCACATAGTCAGCGCTGTTATGAAATCTGGTGGCATAGCTCTCTAGTACCGCGCTAGCAGGCTTTGCAAACGGAGCCAACATACGAAAGTTATCTAGCAAGTTTTCGGGCATAGCGTGATTGGTCGAGACAATTGGTATACCTAGCTTGCCACCAATCTGCAGGGTAGACCTGCCGATACCCATAACCATCTGGATATGGATAATATCTGGACCAAATTGCTTTATAATCTTTTTTACTTCGCGCTGTGGTGTCAATGATATACGAAAGTTTTGATAAAAAGGAAAGGGCAGAGAAGCCGTCCGCTCGATAATGTAGTTTCCGTCCCGCTCACGGTGCTTTTTGCCAACCTGACTAGGGGCTATCACGACTACCTCGTGACCACGTGCAGCTAAACCTTTGGCTAGGTTTCGACTAAACGTAGCAACTCCATTGATAGTAGGCCAATATAGGTCTGCAGCGATCAAAATTTTCATACTATAGATTATACTATGTATTATATGAAAGTTTTTGTAGATGCACGCTGGACCCGTACAGACCACCACGACGGTATTAGTCGCTATGGGGCTAGCTTGGCGAGTGAGCTGCACAAATTAATGCCAATCACGCTGTTAATACACGACAAAGACCAGTTAAAACTTTTGCCCAGCGGCATTCCATATATTATCGTCAACCATCCACTATCGCTGGCAGAGCTGCGATTACCTATAAAACTAAACCAGCTGGGCGCCGACGTTGTCTTTAGCCCATTACAGTATATGGGCTTGTGGGGCAGGAAATACCGGCTGATACTTACTGTTCACGACCTAATATATTATCGTCATCCCAAACCACCAACATATCTAGCCTGGCCTGTACGGATGGTTTGGCGTTTGTTTCATGGTGCATTCTGGCCACAACGCATACTGCTAAACCACACCGACGCAGTTATAACTGTCAGCGAAACCTCAAAAAAATATATCCAGCAGCACAACATCACCAACAAGCCAGTCAGCGTCGTTTATAACGCTGCCGGCAAACTAGCTATCAAACACCAAAAACCAACCAAAAGGCTAGTTTATATGGGTTCATTCATGCCATACAAAAATGTCGAGCTGCTGATAGCCGCACTGGAATTTTTGCCCAGTTACGAACTATGCCTGCTCTCCAAAATTGCCCCTGGACGAGAAAAAGAGCTAGTAATAGGTGCTCCGAAAGACGCCCGAATATCATTCTATGGCGGTGTCACTGACGATGAATACGCTGATATTTTGAGCGACTGCCATGCACTAGTCACCGCCAGTCTAGAAGAAGGCTTCGGCCTGCCACTAGTCGAAGCCATGCAAGCAGGCGTGCCAGTAATCTGCAGCGACATAGATATATTCCACGAGGTTGTAGGTGATGGCGGTTTATTCTTTGACCCTCAATCACCCCGTGATTTTGCTGCCAAAGTCCGCGAATTAGAAAAGAAAAAAACCAGAGACAATCTGATCAAACTAGGTAAAATTCAGGCCAAAAAATTCGCCTGGAAAAAATCCGCAAAAGAGTTAGCAAAAACTATCTCCCAGCTTCAGCCATAGCGCTAGCAAGTATTGCAACACTGGGTACTGAATGCCAGAATGGGTGACGCATCGGCAAGGATCTGGTGGGGTCTCGCAAAACAGTTAATTCTACATTTGGGTGAACACGTCTTAGTTGTTCAACAGTTTTACGATTTTCGAAATGACGAGCAACGCCGCTACTTTCAGACCCCCAGATGTGTATTTGCGCATCTTTGACATTAGGTGTCTCTATACTTTCCTCACTTGAGTTAATGGCACCTACTAGTTCGTGAACAAATGGTTTGGACATACCGATTCCCAATAGTAAACTCTCTAGCCTAAATGGCAATTTTCTACCACGAACTTTCTTACTGTAGTTTATGGGGTTTCTATCATAAGGCTGTAGTAGGTTTGGATAGTCAGCGTTTTGCGCCAGGTAATAATCTGTAAATTTATCTTCTGCACCGATTGCCTTTAGCAAGCTATCTTCGCCAAGCAAATCCCACCTCTGGTCGTTAACCATCTCTACTGCATCAATACGTTCTATATTAGGGGCAAGCGAAGAACGAATATACGCTGGCAAAAACCAATTTGGCATAGAATATGTCAACAACCTAGATGGCTCTTTATAATCGAGCCCGATGGCTTTGCGAACTGCAAACAACTGAGAATTAGCAATAGCATCAATATCACCAGATAAGGCTCCGATTTTATGTTCAATTCCAGATCTAGATCGAATACGTCCGAGCCCGACTCCTGGTGTATCAACACCTATGACTCGGGCATGCATGGCATTAGCTAAAACTTTGTCGCGTTGCTGCTCGAATGGGTCCTCGACAAAAGCCTGGAAAGCACGAGGTGCGATAATAGTCGGGTCACTGTCTTTTTCACGCCCATCGGTCAATGTCACGCCAACCCCTCTCGCACCAAGGGCGCGATCAACTAGGCTTAGTGTAGTTGGGGTTGCTTCCATTGCAGCAATGAATTCATCAGCGTAATCGCCAAATTTTCTGTGATCAATCTCTAGCGTATTAGAACCAGTATTCTTACTCATTTTCATATATAATAGTAC
>CAYGDZ010000010.1:0-13390 GCA_964348805.1 uncultured Candidatus Saccharibacteria bacterium
TATGCTATCTGTATATGTAAGTGATTACATTTGTCACGAAATTGATTTATACCATTTGGTAAACTTACTTTTTCACCCGGGCAATTAGATTGGCCAAAACCACTATCTTTAGGTAGAAGAGGGGCGAGTCTTTTAATTATTTTTACGGAATTAGGATCTCTACCTGTTGCGGCAGTTCCATTGATTGCTTGTATGTCGACTGCATGTCCACCGCCATCTCTATAATGCCAACTACCGGTGCCCGATCCTGTTAATACGCCAGTACATTTTCGGTTAAGAGAACTAACATCTATTTTCATTCCCATATCCTTTGTCATAAAGAGTAGTGATGAAAGTATTTTTTCATCAACATTACACCCTCTTTTACCTTCAGAAACATCCTTTATTTGCTGTATATAACGTGAGTCACCTGTTAGATTACCTGTTGCCAGTAACTCTTTAGCTAGTTCCTGAGCTTCACCAGAGATCAATTTCCCATCACCTTCTTGGTTTTCATTTGACTCAGTATTACCATCTCTGTCTTCATACTGATCATTAAAAGTTGAGTCGAAGGTGTATATTCTAAACATAGTGTATTTTACGGGATCATCTGTGGTACTTGGGTCGAAACATTCCTTTGGTGTTTCGTTGTCGCCGTCACTAGCAAGTGGTTGGTCTGAGTCTACGCATTTTTCCAGCCAACCTTCATAATCACCACGAGGGGCGCCATTATCGTCTATGTATGCCTCGTCTGTGCACGGTGCATCGCTATCTATTGAGCTTCCACACATATAGGCAATAACAGCCTCTGCGTCATATGGACTGTTTTCATCCACATCTATGGTTGCAGGGTCGAAACCGTACTGTACATCACAAAAAGGCCCCGCTGCTACGTTCATCTTCTCGTAGTCTGGGTCGTTACATATCTCGTACTCTTCCCCTTTTTCGGCAGCGTAAGATGTGGAGGACAGCATAGCAAGTGAACCAAACGAGAACGATGCTATAGAAGTTGGGGCTGAACTAAACGAAAGATTCGAGAGTTTTGGTTGAATACCGAGCGCAAGTTTGCTCGCAAAACTACGAGGATTCTCGGTATCAAGGTGTCGCATCAATCCATAATCCTGTGCTACTTGCTGCTTCACTTCGTCAGCGACTTCGTTGTAGGCTACAGCCTTATCTTTTGATAAAGGGTAGGCACCCCTTCCCCTAGAGTTCATAGAAGAAGCCGATGCAAAACCCGAAGTAATAGCATTCCCTGCGTCTTGACCAGTTTCATCACCCGATACTATTGCTCCTGCAATAGAACGAGCAAGTATAGGTGTGGCAATTTCTGTTGCTACGGCGAGAGCAACACCGGTAGCCGCTCCTAGAGCAGCGCTTGCAGCAACAGAAGTACCACCACTAAGCAAAGCTGCACCTACACCTATCACCGCACCAGTTATCTGCACTATTGGGTTTCCTATAAATTTACAGCTATCTTTGACACCCGGTATTTTGTTGATCTGATTTGTAATTGCTAGAAGTGTCCCTGTCATACCAGCACCCAAACTGTATTTGAATATTTGAGCTGTATCTATGCCCCCACCTTCCTTTCCTCTAATAAGGTTGCCATACGCAGCATACTGGTACCCAAAAGAGTCTGAAAGTGTAGCACCTGTTTCAGGGTCTCTACTACTTAAGACACTACCCAAATCTCCTACAGACTGAGCGTATTTACCATCAGCGTCACCGGCCTTTATTTGGTCTGCCGCTGCCATGAACAACATAGAATATCGTATAAGGTTTGCCATATTTATAAGCTTTGCAGTATAGCCAACTGTTGCAATAAGCCTTTTTGCGGCGCACGCTCTGTCGAATACATGTACTGGCCCAAGCACTGCTCCGGTTGCTGCACCTATTCCACCTGCAGCGATTATTTTACCGCTTTTTTGCAACAATTCTCCGTCAATATTTGGCGGGCTATTGATAGCCTTTGTGTTGTCATCTATATCAGTCCTTATCTCGTCAGCTTCTTTATTTATACCGTCACTTACTTGTTTACGGGCGGTATCTTCATTTTGACTATCGCTTACTCCGTCGTCGTTTGCATCTGGAGAGTTTAGCGTGTTTGCTTCTACTGCTGAGTCAAAAGCCTCTCCAGCTGCAGCTTCACGGATAACTTCCCTAGTACGTATTTTTCTCTTTTCGTCTAAACTTTTGCCTTCTGTTTCAGAATCAGCAATTTTCATTTTTCCTCGATGGACCTTAAATCTATCAAAGAATTTTTTAGCCTGTACATCACGCCAATGAGCAACATTTGGTTTATTGTATTGTCTAACAGTTTCTCGTAGAGATGCACTGTTACGAAGATTTTTTTTAAACTCTTGTGCGGTAATAGTACGTTTTTTCCCTTCATCTATATAAGTTATTGATTTTATGGAGCATTTTTTTGCAGGACCAACTCCAATGCAACGACCAATCTCAATTTTTGTCCCTGGAGAGCGAGTTTCAAACTTTTTGATCTCGCGTTCAGTCATACCCTTGAATCTACACTTTATCTGTACAGTACATCCTGTAGTAAACTCTTTAGACATTTTTTTTGCCATCAGCCGGGCGTTGCGTTTCTCGGCAAGTGTAGAAATACGATTGTCAAATTTGTCCATAAGTACTTCTTTTAGGTTTACAAGTCCGAGTGCTGGGGCAAAAATGAGACTATACAATAGTCCTAACCCGAACATCCCCCCAATTATCCCTGCACCTATTTTGCGCTTTTTATCAAACTGCAACCTAGATGGTCCAAGTGGCTCCTTTTCGCTTGTGTTGTTCTGCCAAGTAGTGTCGCCTTTTTCTTCTTGGTTCTTTACATCGTTATCACCAGGCACACCTTCATTAGCTGCGTCTCTGTCTCTTTGCGCAAGGTCATATGCTGCGCCTTTTTGAGCTCGATCTTGCATCATTTTTTCATCACCAGCACTAAAATTTTTGTCGATAATTTTGTCAAAATCATTCTGACCAACGTCTTTTGCTGGGTTCAGGTCTTCTGGGTTTGGTTTTTGTGTATTATTTGGCATGAGGTATTTACCTCTATTTTACTTTATTTCACCTTCACTTAGATAACCTTTTCTAATATCAACCTCTTGGTTGTCTACAGCCTGGCTAGCTAATTCAGCTGCACGTTGTGCATCCAGGGCTGCTTGTGGGTTAGTTGTTACTAGTGTTTGTTCGGTTGGACTGGCAACAATCTGAATGTGCACATGATTTTGACCAGCAAAGAACAAGCCTTGTCCAACTGGGAAATTATTCAACCTCTTTCGCTCTTCTTCGGTTAGTTTGAAAACATCTGCCAGCACATCGACTGCGCTAGAGCTTTGTTTTAACAGTAGCTGCATACTGGCGTTTGCAACAATTGCACGACCCATTTTACTAGCCATGAAATCCTCGACATCCTGGGTAATTGTAGTCAGCCCCAGATAATATTTTCGAGCACGTTTGGCTAGGCTGAATATAAAGTTCGCTGAATCTTCATATTTCATCAACTGCCAAGCTTCATCAACAATCAGCATTCGTTTCTTTCTGTCAGTCCTGGTTTTGTTCCAAATATGGTTTAGGATGATATACATTGCAGTTGGTCGCAGCTCGTCCTCGAGGGTTTGGATGTTAAATACAACCATATTGTTGTTGATATCAACGTTGCTTTGCTGGCTGAATATACCGGCAAAGGTACCGGTTGTGTATTTTCGCAGACGCTGCGCTAGCTCGGGACCTGATCCGCCCATGTGCAGCAATGTGTCATACAAATCATTCATAGTTGGTGGCGTAGATTGATGCGTCAGCGGGTCGCTGG
This sequence comes from uncultured Candidatus Saccharibacteria bacterium, assembly GCA_964348805.1. Classification (GTDB taxonomy): domain Bacteria; phylum Patescibacteriota; class Saccharimonadia; order Saccharimonadales; family Saccharimonadaceae; genus JACPYF01. Next base: position 3,803 of record CAYGDZ010000010.1, read on the forward strand.
TTATACCTACCCGTGCGTAGGTATCAATCAAGGCTTGATCTAGGTCTGCCTCTTGGTTGGGGGTTAGTGATACAGCTTGGTTGCTGATCATTAGTTTGATTAGTCCATGCAACGTGATTAGATTTGCTCGCAGTGAATCATTAGCATCCTCTTCATCAACAACCCTCGGCAAGTCAAACGGATTGATACGGATATCAGAATTTAGACTCATTTGTACATAGCTGCCACCGACCGCTTCGGACAGCTTTTGATATTCATTTTCTGGGTCGATTATTATGACTTCAGTTCCTGTCATCATTGAACGGACGGCTTCTAGCTTAACAGCATATGATTTACCAGCACCGGATTTGGCAAAGACTACCATATTGGCATTTTCTAAGCTAAACCGATCAAAAATAACCAGCCCGTTATTGTGCATATTTATGCCGTATAAAACGCCTTTTTCTTGGGTTAGGTCGGCTGAGGTGAATGGAAAGCTGGTCGAGATTGCGCCTGTGTTCATGTTGTGACGAATTTGCAACTTGTCTGCTAGTTGAGGAGCGGTACTTTGAACGCCTTGTTCTTGCTGAGACGAAGCAACTTTGCTAAACACTAGCTGTTGACCGAGTGTACTCTCGACTTTGTGTTGCATAAAGTCCATTTCGTCCAGAGAATCAGCATACAATGTTATATATAGACCATAGCGAAAGAACCTCTCGGCGCCTAGTTGTAGCTGATCACGCAGCTCTTCGGCATCGCTAATTGCTGCCTCTAGGCTAGGGTCACGGACTTTGCCCTTTTCGCTATTGATACTCTGCGAGGCCTCTAGTTGGGTCACCTTGCGACGCAAGTTTTTCATAACAACCTCGGACTCGACTGGGTATATAAACATTGCGATATCTAACACCTCGTCCGAGTTAATGATTGAACTGAGCCAACCGGTGTAGAGCTGTCGAGGGTAGCCATAAACATACAGTGTTCGGCCGTATTTGTTACCCAGCCGAAAATACGAACTATTAATCTCTAAGCTGCTCGGCGCAATTAGATCGCGCAGAGTCCGTACGCCCTTGATGAACTCTTGCTCGATCTCGGCTTGTTCGCGCGCCCTCTGCTGGGCAGCGATATCGATTGCGTCTTGTTTTTTACCGCCAAATATACCCATCTATTTACCTTCCTGGGACACATTAGGACGAGCGGCTTCACCACTGCCTTTTTGGACATACGTATTTGTTATGTTGCTAAAATCTCCCAGTGGCTGACGAACAGCAGTGTCTGGATTGTAAAAGTTATAATATAGTTCACCCAGTTCCTTGGTATTTAGCTGCACAGAACGTACGCCCATCTGGAAAAGTCCGCTCAGGACTGTATTGACACGATTTTGCAATTCATCCTTACCCTTTTCATAGGCTTCTTTGTTGATTTTGATCTGTGCTTGTTGTTGAGGTTTGAATAAATTACTGAACAAATTTTTACTGGATGCAACTGCGCTATCTAAATCTCCACCTGGATAGTACGGAATCACCATAAAGAAACTTTTGTCCATGATGTTAGCCTCGGCCGCTAGCTGGTCGATAAAATCTATGTAATTGTCCATCAGAACGCCTAGCAGCATATTGTCCTGACCACGACGCATACCATCTAGACGATCCAGATAAGGTGCAATATCAACTCGCTGTGAGCGTATCAATACCTGCACAGGGAAAGTTAGCGAGTTCAGGAAACTTTGGTATGCATATTCTATCCCCTCTCGCTCGCGCGAGCTCATTAGGTCAAAGTTGATTGATTTACAGGTTATAACTGCCCGGAAGCTACCATCGCCCATGATAACCATGTTGTCTCGTAGTTCGGATATCAACAGGGCATTTTGTGAACTGTTAGGATTTTTTTTAGCAGGTGGAGCTGCAGACTTAATCTCAGGAGCTCCAGTTTGAACTGGAGTTTGTGGTTTTTGGGGATCTGCTTTCGGTTGTTGGGGTTGCATTTATTGCTGTTTCCTCTTGGTATTTCGGCGGAGGAATGGCGTTTTAATGCAATTTTATCTCCACCTCTTCGGTTTGTTGACTATCCAGTCGACTTGCTTGTTTGGCAAGCGTGCTAACCTTCAAGCCTTCACTGTTACTAACGAGGTTCATTATATCAGCAGAAGGGGTGTTATCGCTAGTGCTTTTAACGGATTGATCATCATCGTCATCACCTGTTTTTGCAATCTGGGCTTTTTTTGTACCAGCAGGTTGAATAACTTTTTGATGCATAGCATTTGGATATGGATCAAATTTGAGGCCTTTCAGTATTTCTTCATCTGTTTTGAAGGTTTCTTTGACTTCCTTTTTTGCAGGTGCAGGCTTGGTTGGTGAGGCTGCAGCTTTTTCCATACGCTCTTTTGCTGCTTTTTGACTGATCTCTTTTTGTTCAACTATCAGCTTATCGAAATTAGTGTCCTCTAGTATATCTACCGCGTTGTCGGCCTCTGCTACAACTGCCTGCACCAGGCTAGTATTGCCTGTGCTATCAACATTAGGGTTGAATACACCGCGCGCAGCCCAGCCACGAGTGTCCATTATCTGTGATAAATGGTCTAATCTATCCAATGCTTCATCCTGGGTAATGTCTTTTACTCGACTTTCCTCGATCTTTTTCGGTGCGGTTATTTCAACGGTTGAGAGCACTCCGTCAGGCATCCACAAGCGTTTTTTTGGCTTTAGATTAAATTGAATGATTGCGGCTAGATATGTTTCTGTTGGTTGGTCCTTTCGCAGTGGCAAAGCAATCGCCGCAAAAAACAATATAAACGGCAGTGGTATCAAAATTAAACCTATAAAAATCTGGCTCAGTATATATGCCACAAAACAGGCAAAAGCCACAATAATCAGGTAAATAAACTGACGAAAGCCAAACGGTCCGATCAATTTATCTTCGGCTTCGACATCTTGGGGTACTTTGTATACTGCCACCCTACATCCCTACCTTGTGAACCTTATTTCACCTTCGGTGGTACTCTTACCTCCACCTGAATTCCAACCACCGCCACCCGAGGATCCGCCACTAGATGGAGGAGTGCCACCAGCTGAGCCCGAAGATGGACTACTTGGATATTTAGCCAGCTCTGCCTCTATTATACCCCTCTTGGCTGGTGTGAGGTCTGACCATGCTTGACTATCTTGCTTAACCTGTTCAAGAGTACTCCTGTCTATACCCCCAGCTTTGATACCTGCTTGCAGAGAAGTATCGTCTAACTGATCAACATTACTCGCCTTAACTTTAGCCCAAGTTTTTGGATCACTTAATGCTGTTTCTACAGTATCATCTGTTTGCCCGGCTCCTTTGGCAAATCCATGAAGTAGCTCAGGCATTTTTTGTTCCAAGGTATCTCGATGCTCGCTTCGTAGTTGACGTGCAACAGAATCTCTAGTATCAGTATTAACGGTCTTGTCTCCCGCAAACTCCTTGAGTGCATTTAGGCCCGGAGCGCCACGCTGTGCTAGCATATTTGCCGCTGCACGTGCTTCTGTTGTGTCTTTGCTTTTAACTAAAGTTTTCAGTTGATCAAGTTGATCGGCTTCGGCTGCCTTCATGAAATCAGAACTAAGTCCTATAGCTGCCGAAGCTTCCTTGACCTCCTGATCATCTAGAGCAATAATTTGTGACTGAGCTCTACCATCAAGTCCTCTCAAAGCTTCCTCGCTAGTTTTTGTTCTGCCAAAACCACCCACAGCTCGTCGCTTCAATCTTCCAGTCCTAGATGCAGCTCTTTCTGTAATACCTTTTTTCCTTGCAGCTTCCATATTTTCTTTTCTCTGTTCCATCATTTCATACCCATTTCTTATACCAGGTGCTTTCTTGAGACCATCTCCCATTTTACCACTGGCTTGTTGCCCACCATACTTCTGCGCGGCATTTGCAACTTTTGCTAGCATTGAGCTACTTGATTTTAATATAAATGGTATAGCCAAAAGTGGAATAGCAAGGATTACCAGAGCGATTAGAGGACCGACTGCTGCTCCACCTATAAGTCCGCTAGTTTCCGAGTCCTGTATAGCGGGATCTGAGAGGAATTTTGATGCGAAGAGCGCCACCCCAAATACAGTCATGATGATCGGATATGCCATGAGCATATTTATGAAAAGATCTTTCCATTTTTTGAACCAGCTTTCGGTGTTTGGTAGTAGCCATGCTGCGAAAGCAAGCGGAGCAACGATTACGAGGAATAGTAGTATGACCTGCCTAGCAACAAGTATGACAAAAGTTAAGATAACACCGAGTACCAAGGGTGTAAAGAAGACTATAAGTAACACCACACCTATGGCAGCAGCAAGCAATCCGCCGAAGACATTTTGCACCGAACTAGGTCCAGATATTTTTGTAGACTCGGCTATGCCCTGGCTAATGGTTGCGTCCGTAGTCCCCTGACCTGATATTAGTCCCAGAATAGAGTTTCCCACGATATTGGAGATATCGATGGCAAATGCACATATGTAAAATGACAAGTTGATGAGCACTGCGGCCACCACAATACGCGGTAGCATTCTTTTTATATTGTAATTAGAAAGCCCAAGAGAGCTAGACTGAGAGAAGATAATAAACAAGAATGCTATGACAAGTATGATGTTTGCCAATCCTATAAAATTGTTCATAGCATCGCGTATTGCTTTACCAGACTCGCTACCAATAAGCAGCTTGAACTGCATCATCCCATCTATAAATCCAGCTACAGCCCGCACAGCGTCAGCCATATAGTTGATGATTGGGCACATTATCCAGCCCATAGCGCCACCGATACAAGGAGTGTCGCCATCGTTTTCTCCTGTGGATCCCAACTCTCCCCTGTCGGTACTATTGGACTCCGCATCTCTCCACTCATCCTTTTCGCTAGAGCTAAGTTCTTGAAAGTTTTTTACAACGATAGATTTTTGCGCACTAGTTGTTGATTGTGAAAAACATCCTGAACTTTGTTCTTTTCCGTAACCATCGCCATCCGGAAGTTGAGTGGTAGCTCCTGTACTTTCGTTGTAGTTACTATCTGTTAAGTAGCTTATAACCGTTTCTTTTGCCGTGTATGATTTTTTATTAGCGAAGTCCGAACCAAGCGGCAACTCTATGTCTATGTATGTCTTTATAGCCGAGCCAGATATAGTACATGTTAGCTTGGTTTTGAAAAGATAAGCACCATTTACTTTTGATGATGAAAATTTTAGGTCTGTTGTTTTATCGCCTGAATTTAGCCCACCACTCGCAGCTCTGACCATGGTTGTGTTAAGATTTGGTGTGTTTTCTAGGCTGCCAACGCTCAACGAATTAGTTCTCTGTATCTCTTTTTTTATGGCGTCTTCTTTTCGGCTATCATATACAAATACATATCCACTAGCAGCTGCCTTGGCCGTTAATGGAGTAGCCGAGCTAACAATTGCACCTAAAAGCGGAACTGCCAGTAACAGCAAAAGCGTAAGTACCCGACCCTGTCTAAAAGAGTGTTTCATATGGTTTATAGTATACCTTACACATAACCACAAGCTCAATTATTTGCACTTATCAACCAAAGCGGGCATAATTTAAGTCAATGAAAAGCAAACACTACAAAGCCGTACAGCTTTTATTTATCGCTATATTGTCAATTGGTTTTCTTTCTATATTGCCTTATAACTATGTATCTGCAGCTAATACTGATGAAAAAGCTACACAGTACTGTGATAGTCAAAATATTACAGATCCTGACAAAAAATCTATTTGTAAGTTTGGTTTCGAGAAGGGTTACAACCGGACAACTGGTGGAGTTTGTTTTGGCAAAGTTAAGGATATAATGAAAACAAAGTACGACAAAGACATCGGTTCTCTGGCTGCTATTAATGCCAACCCTATTGCTAAAGCTCTTTATGAACAATGTCGTGATGCTAAAACAGCAGGATCTCAGATGCGTGGCTCTGATGATTCAGCGGCAAATGGACAAAATTTTGGTGACAAAAAATGCGGTGAAGTATCAACTTTTTTTAGCTATGGTTGTGACGGAGCAGATAACAAAAGTGCTGGAGACAAAAATCCTATTTTTAGAATTCTACTCACTATCGTAGCCTGGCTTACTGCAGGTGTAATGGTGGCAGTAATCGGCGGTATAGTATATGGCGGCTTCCTTTACATGACGGCTCAGGACAACGCTAGTCAAACTCAGAAAGGCATAAAAGTCATAGTAGATGCAGTAATCGGCCTAATAGCCTTTGGCTTGATGTGGACAATTTTAAACTTTATAATTCCTGGTGGAATATATGCGGGATAACATGAAAAAAATAACAGCAAAAATAACCTATCTTCTAGCTGCGGTGTTTATAAGTGCTGGACTTCTAGTCCCAGCTTTAGCTCCTACAGTCTCCGCTGCAAGCTGTAGCGATACGCGCGGCATTCTGGGCTTGCCTACGTGGTGGGGCGGATTAAAGTGTGAAGATGGAAAGCCTGTAGTTGAAAACCCAATACAAATTTGGAAAATAGTACTAAATGTCATAGAGGCAGCCATGATAATAGCTGGGTATGTGGCAGTAGGCTATGTAATATGGGGCGGTTTCAAGTATCTGACTAGTGATGGAGACGAAGGGCGTCTGACCATGGCTAGAAAAATCATACAAAATGCATTAATTGGCCTAGCCATAGTCTTTGCATCAGTTGCTATGGTTAATTTTGTAGCGGGGTTAATATAATGGTTAAAAATATAGTTTTGTGTGTGATGTTGATTATCGGAATTGGTTTGTTTGTTGTCGCTACACCCGCTCTGGCTGCTGATGTCAAAATTAGCCCAGGTGATATTACAGACAGGGGTGGCGTTGATCCTGAGTTAAAATCTGACAGTGTTGTAGCTAGTATTTTAGGCGGTGTTTATCAAATATCAGCAATCGTTGCTGTTTTAATGCTGGTCTTTGCAGGAGTCAGGTATATTACATCTGATGGTGATCCCGGCAGAGCCCAATCTGCCCGAAAAGGTATCATATATTCACTAATAGGTTTGGTAATTATCGGTTCTGCGTTTATAATCACAGGTGTTGTACAAGGCTTATTTTCATGAATATAATTAAAATTAAACAAACAGTATTAGCTCTATTGATAGCCGCATTTGTCGGTTTAGTCCCTGCATTACCAGCTCAGGCACTAGATGTTGGTCAGGGCGCATGTACTGGCAATGATTCTGCTCCATGTAAAGCTCAAGATGATGATATCGCAGCCCTATTAGGAAATGTTATCAACCTACTGCTGTTTATATCTGGTGTTATTGCCGTGTTGGTTATTGTAATTGGTGGAATTCGCTACATTACATCTGATGGCGATCCGGCAGCGGCTAGTAAAGCCAAAAATACTATCATATATGCGCTGGTTGGTTTGGTTATTGCAATCATGAGTTATTCAATCGTTAATTTCGTAATAGGGAGAGTCTAAAAATGAAAAAAATATTTAGTATGGTAATACTAGTTTTGGGTGTTACTGGGTTACTTGGGTTTACTGCACTACCTGCATATGCCAATACAAAAGACGAAGTTAAATCTGGCGTAACTGCTATTGGTGGTAATGAATCTGGTAATAGATCTGGTGATGTCACAAAAGTTATCCAAGATGTTATCAATATCTTACTGTTTCTAGTTGGGTTAATTGCCGTGTTGATGATTGTGATTTCTGGTTTTCGTTTTGTAACATCTAATGGTGACGCCAATACCGTTTCATCAGCCAAAAACAGTATTATATATGCAGTTATAGGTTTAGTTATTGCGGTGATGGCTTATGCGATAGTTAACTTTGTACTGGTTAATATATCCTAAGCATATGAAGAAATTAATCCTTGCAATATCATTATTTGGACTATTATTTAGTCCGATTTTAGCAAGTGGTAGTAGTTATGCAGCTCCTGCTCTGGATCAAAATGCCAAGAGTGGCTTTGAAAAAGGTATCAAAGATAGTGGTGGTTCAAATACAGATAATCTTGCGCCAACTATCCAAGACGTTATCAATTTGCTGCTATATATTGCTGGCATTATCACCATCATCTACATTGTTATTGGTGGTATTCGTTATATTCTGAGCAATGGCGATGCAGCTGCTGCTAACAAAGCAAAAAATAACATCATATATGCTTTGGTCGGTTTGGTTATAGCAATCTCAGCCTATTCAATTGTCAACTTTGTATTGTTCAGGGTTTTTGATGCATAAAGGAGAAATATGAAAAAATTAAAATATTTACTATGTTTAGCAATCGCTGTGGTTGGTATTTCGACCGCCCCACTGGTAACCAGCTACGCGGCAGAAAAAGTCAATATTGATACCGCTAAAACAGTAACTGGAGACGGTGCATGCAAACAACAGAATAACAAATCTGATTGTAATGATGGCGGGGCGCTCGGAAATATCTTTGCTACTGTTACTAATATAGTTCTATTCTTGGTTGGCGCAGTCGCAGTCATCATGTTTATCATTGGCGGCTTTCGTTATGTTACCAGCAACGGTGACGCAGCTGCCATAAAAGGGGCGAAAGACACAATATTGTATGCAATCATTGGTATTGTGGTAGCTTTCCTGGCATATGCGGCGGTTAGCTTTATTGTAACTTCTTTGACTAAATAGACTTTACACTTCACAAAAGGGTTACGTTTTGATATAACTAGAGCATACGCTTATAAACATAAGGAGAATAAGTAAAATGAAAAAATTAAATATAAAAGCACGTTTGCAACAATTTGCACTAGCAAACTTTGCTCTAGTTGTTTTGGCAATCAGTGGAGCAGTTGGTGTATCACCTATTGCATCAGCAGAGCTAACAACGGGCGATAGCTGTCAACCGGGTAACGTGACCCTAGAGGGTGGAACAAAATGTGCCCAACCTACAGGCGTTGCTGACAATCTAACTGGTCAGGGCGGCATATTCGCAACGGTTGCGAATATCCTATTGTTTCTAGTAGGTGCAGTTGCAGTGATCATGTTGATCATTGGTGGCCTACGTTACGTCACCAGTAATGGTCAGTCAGAGGCTGTGTCTGGTGCAAAGAACACTATCATGTACGCGATTATCGGTATAGTTGTGGCTTTCCTAGCATACGCAGGTGTTCAGTTCGTCACTACTCAGCTAACAGCTGGCAGTTCAGTATAAGAATATAGTTACTAATATAAAAACCTCCGCTATCGGAGGTTTTTATATTGCAAAGTTTTTTATCTAGTTAATCTGAATCTTACGAGCTTGTTCAGCTTTAACTTTGGTGAAGCTGATGCTCAACACACCGTCTTTTAGAACTGCTTCTACTTCGTCTTCTTTTACTGCAACTGGCAATGCTAGTGTTCGGCTAAATTCGCCCCAATAACATTCTTGTATGTGCCACTGAGTAGCAGCAGAGTCGTCGCCACTAGATAGTGTGCCGCTGATAGTTAGAATACCGTCGCTGATACTTACATCTAGATCTTGTTTGCTTACGCCTGCTGTACGAGCTTTTACAACCAAACGGTCGTCTGTCTCGTATACATCAACAGCTAGTTGGCCTGGTACTGCTGCGTCTGACTCTTCCCAGCTTTCTTCTACAACTGTTGTTGCACCACCGTCTGTGATTTGGTCTTCTTCGTCATTTAAAAATGCCGCCGCCAATTCATCCTCGATGA
>CAYGDZ010000011.1:0-13279 GCA_964348805.1 uncultured Candidatus Saccharibacteria bacterium
CTCTTTAGTATCCGCTTTTGCGGGTCACCAAACACTTTAGTTAAAACTTGTCGCATTCTAGCTCAGGCCTCCTCATTGGCAATTTCAGCAATATTACGCTCAATTATACTCTGTTTCACCTCGCAATAAAACCCTTATAGACAACGGAATATAAATTATTTTACGCAGGCACATCTGAGCCTTAATTTTCTCTTTGAAAACTCCTCTTGAACTTGCTCAGCAGGCCGTGTGGTCCACGATGATCGATGTGTTGTTCGCGGTATTTTCTAGCTTGGGCTATGATTTTTGCCTCGACAATATCAATCGACGCCAAGATATTGACTGTAGAGTCTTTGGCAACTAGTTTGTGCTCGGGAACATGAATAATTACTTCAGTTTCATACTTGTTGCCCTGGCCTTTGTTGGATTGGCGAATTGTTACTTCGGCCGAAACGCTCTTTGTTGCATGTCGCGGCAAATAGCGATCAATACCACCGATCTTTTTGTTCACATATTTTTTAGTTTTTTCATCCAGTTCGACTTTGATGCCAGTGAGCTTTATATTTTCGATCATACGCCCCCTTTGTTTGTAGCTTTATTATAGCACTTCGCGATTGCCCATGTATGAACGCAGGACTACTGGAACCTTCAACTTACCATCACCTACTTGGTAGTTCTCGATAATTGCTATTAGTGAGCGTACAGAAGCTACCGCTGTACCGTTGAGCGTATGTAGAGTCTCAACCTTGCCATCATCACGACGTACACGAATATTCAGGTTACGCGCCTGAAAGTCAGTACAGTTTGAACAGCTAGTTAGTTCACGATATTCATTGTCGACACCAGACCAGTATTCTAGATCGTACTTTTTGGCTGCAGGTGCACCCAAATCACCGCTGGCAATGTTGATTACATGATATGGAATTTCTAGCGATTGCCACAGCTGCTCTTCGATACCACGAAGTTTTTCGTGCATCTCGGTACTGTTTTCTGGTGTTGTCAGTGCATACATCTCGAGCTTGTTAAATTGGTGAACTCGAAAAAGGCCTCGGTTATGCTTGCCGTATGCGCCGGCTTCTTTGCGATAACAGGGGCTCAGCGCAGCATACAAAAGAGGTAGTTTTTTCTCGTCTATGATTTCATCACCGTGATAACCTGTCATTGGTATCTCTGATGTTGCTATCAGGGACAAATCTTCACCATCTATATAGTATTCGTCGCTTTGCTCGCTAGTTCTAGGGGCAAAACCTGTGCCTGTTGCAGTTTTACTGTTGACCATATGCGGGACGCTCATAAACGTAAAACCCTGCTTGCAGACAAAATCGATTGCGTATTGGATCAAAGCGTTCTCTAGTAGCGCCAAATCACCTTTTAGATAGTAAAACTTGGCACCAGCGACTTTTGCACCGCGCTCAAAATCAACCCAGTCACGTGAGATAGCAAAATCCAAGTGATCCTTTGTGCCAGATTTGTGTTCACCCCACTTAGCAACCTCTACGCTTTTACTCTCGTCACCTACAGGCACGTCATCACTAACAAAATTTGGAATCTGCTGCATTAACAAGTTAAACTCTTGCTCTGCCAAACCTAGATTTTTTTCTATACCAAATAAATCTTCTTTTATTTTCTTACCGTGTTCAATTGCTGCAGGATCTGGCTTACCACCCTGCATTGAGCTAGCGACTTCGTTACGCTTCGAACGCAGTTCTTCTGCTTGTTGCTGCAATTTACGACGCAAACTATCGACTTCTAAAACTAAATCCAAATCGACATTGTAGCCTTTTTTAACCAGAGATTCACGGACAAGTTCGGGGTTATCGCGCAGTATTTTTATATCAATCATGGTCTTTATTATACATTAGTGGCGGCTGATGCTCCTTCAAAATATCTTGGGCCTTTTGATATTGTGAAATTTGACGAGATAGTTTGAAGAACGCGATTGCAATCGCTACATAAACTATGCCAACAGCCAGGTTGATCTGAACACCAGTATAACTATATTGGCCCAACATATCCTCTAGCGAGCGAACCTCGGTTGAGTTCATGATCATAGATAGAAAATGCATTTTTATCAAAACGAATATGGCAGCTGCATAGGCAACCAAAATGATACCGACTTTTACCAATGCCTTTGCTAAAACTTGTAGGAATTTTGGCACATTATTCACAGCTGCATACAGACCAGCTACAGCGAGTACTAAAGTTATAATAACGATCAGTAGGCTAATCCTAGCTACTGTGACCGCCTTTAGCATTGTTTTGGTCATGCCGGATAATTCCCCTCCACTAGCGTCCAGATCCTGAAATTGGTATGCGGTGGGTGCCGCGGCTTGCAGATTTTCGTAATCTTTTCCGAACTTTTCGTGATCAACCATAGCTTTGTCGTAATCGCTCAGATAACAGTTAGCTTCAGAGCTAGCGACCTTTTGCGCAATCATGCTAGAAACCTGCTCCTGCGAACATGCAGGTTGCTCTGTGCTAACAGTTTGATCGCTGGATTGACTGACTAGCTGCGAGAATAATTCAAAAGTACTGCTAGATTTGTCGTTCGTTTTGCCATCTGCAGTTTGACTAGTGATTTTTAGAGCTTCTGATGTTTGCTTTTGCATCGAATCTAGCAAAATAATACTCTGGCTGATTCGGCTGTAGGTTTCGTTAGTCAAACCAACTGTCAAAAATATTGATGCAGGTAACAAAAATAATAGAATGACCAAAAAACCTCGACCAAACCACAGCCCTACACTGGAAATATATTTCACGAGCCCTGCACCGTTAGCATAAGCATATTATATACTAGTTGACTCATTATTTTGCTTATGGTTTGAGATACGGATGAGTTAGATTATACTTTGCCCATGACTATAGAAATTTCTCAGGAATTTGAAGAGAGCGAAAATAACTCAGAATGGCCAGAACTGTTGGAAAATTTTGAAAACGCTAGAGATGAGTATCTTGGATTAATGGAGGAGATTTGGAAAAATCCACTATTTATTAGGAAACTTGAGGATGCTTATGATGCAAAAGTTCACCTCATAGACACTGTACGTACCGTGATGCACGGCGCTTTCAATGATGTGGAGTTTGAGGATGATGAGTTGGCAAAGAAGTTGCAGCGTGTTGGTAGTACGGGCACAATGTGTGATGGAGATATAGCAGAAGGTATGAACAACATTACGGGCACAGATGAAAATATTTTTGCTACTATTAACTTTACTTCAGCAGAAGATGTTGACGAGGAATTATCAGAATCCTACGCGGAAACATTGGCCGAAGTAATTTGCACAAAAATTGAGATGGATTACGAAATTTTCTTTGATTTACCCCGTTTTAGAAGAGTTATACTACTAGAGAAATTAGGTAAAGAGGTTGTCAGTATAGGTAAGATTGCAAGCGCAGTAGCACTGGGTATTTTATTGTCAGAAAAAATACGAAAAAAATCTAATTAGAATTCGGCTCTTTAACTGGCGTAATATTATCAATGTTTGACTGTAAGACCAAATTTTCTGATAAAGGAATCGCTAGTTCTACTGATCGATTTCCACTTAGATCATCAATCTGATACGCAGCCATAACCAAGTAGGGTACGCTATAGGTCGTCGAAAATATCAACTGGTCTTCTTCGTCTGTCTCTAGGGCAGCTAAAAACTCCACTCTCTGTGGTACACATGCAACACTCTGCCAATTATCTACAAATGCAAACCTATCGGTAACATTTCCATCAACACCTACCTCAAGAGTAGGGCCTTTGAAAATTGCCGAGTAAGGGATGAGTTTGTTAAAGATTATTTCCTGACTTATATATTCTGTTAATTTTTCATTAAGCTCTGAAGGATTCTTGACCTTACTCATATTAAACGCTACACCACCTAGGTTTTTTAATATTTCGACCTCATCTTCAGCTGTCAATATACAGTCAATTAAAATATCGGTTTTATCTTTGTGATATTTATCCAAAAAATCTCTGACATCATTGTGTTCATCTTGGGCGTCCTTGAGGGTTATGTCTTCAATCTTTGCGCTGCCTAGATACATAGGCTTACGCACCGAGCCTGGTACTACTATTTGACCCGCTCTACTAAGGTCAAAACCTAAAACATGACCAACATATATCTCATCTTCATCCTGAAATATATCAAAACCTAATGACACAGCTCTACTCGCCTCTCTGACTTCGGTAATAGCACTGATATTTGTCGAATATTTATCATCGGGCTGCCTGAAAGAAACTTTTATTCTACCAGTAAAGACGACTTCCCTTCCGAAATGTGGCCATTCTCGCGTGTATTGCAAGACCAAATCCTTCAAGCGTGCGCGTTTATCCTCATCAAACTCCGTGATGCCTTCTTCTTCAAGCTGCTCGTTAATTTGCCTTATCTTGTCAGTTAGTATGTTGACATGAGGGTTTGGCTCGAATAATTCACTGAGCATACTAGTTGGATCAAAGTCTGAGGGCACTATTACACTCTTTCTGCCCACCATTATTTTGTGTAATTATAATGAATTAGCTCTTGCGGCGCAAACGATGTTTGATCGTCTTTGCTACAGATTTACGTTCATCTTCGCTGTCGCCTATGCCATGTTCTTCGAGTGCGATAACGATTTCTTTATCCAACGCTAGATCTTCACGCAGGGCACGCTCCATAGTTTTGTCCTCTTTGATCAATAGCTCTATCATGTCACTAGATTGCTGCACCAGCTTTGCAGCTTTTTTCGTGACCTTTACCTGGCGTAGTATCGAAACACTCTGCAGAGTGGTCATGACCAATGCCGCAACACTAATGATAAACGCGATTAGGCTAAATGCAATGTCAGACGGTTGCTTGCCAAGATTTGTTAAAAATAAAACCATCAGTCCTACTATCGCGATACCAACAAATACCCTTAGTAGCACAAAAAATATTTGCTCACTTTTGTCATTCATAGTTTGATGTCCGGATAGATAGTTTTTGTTACTTCGTCCACTTCGCTGCGCAGTTGCGGGAAAGGTACGCCTTCTCGCGCGGTGACACCTTCAAGAAACCAGAAGAAACGTTCTGAATAGCTGTAGCCACATGTTGGTGGCATACCGTACTCTAGCATCTCTACAAAATCTATATCGAGCATTTGAGCCTCAGCGTCCCCTTCATCACGAAGTTTTTGTTGCTCTAGGAAACGATTGAGTTGATCGATGGGGTCATTGAGCTCACTATAACCATTACCGAGCTCTGAGCCTGCAATAACAGGGTGAAATCGCTGAGTCACACGAGAATCATCTGGGTCTTGTTTTGCAAGTGGTGATATAGACAGTGGCTCATGAATCAACCAAAATGGCCCAGCTGACACCTTGCGAATTAATTTCCAAACACTGTCCATTGCACGATTTACATTAATATCACCATCGAGCTGAACTTTATTGTCAGCCAAAATCTTTTTTAGTTGATCTAGGTCTGGATTAAAGACATCTACATCATATTTTTCCTTCATTATTTCCGGATATCGTATTATTTTCCATTTTGGCTCTAGATCAATATCAAAACCATGCACGTTTTTGAACTTTAATGTACGCCATGTTTTCATAGCAACTTCTTTCATCATCCGCTCATATAGTTCCATGCCGGCTTCGTAGTCTTGGTAAGCTGAGTAGCTTTCAAACGCAATGTGTTCAGGCAAATGTTCATCACTGTAGTTTTCGTTTCTAAAACGTGGGCCGATATCGTAGACCTTCTCATATCCTGCACCGATCAAACGCTTTAGCGGAAGCTCATGTGAGATACGAAGATAAAAGTCTTGATCAAGTGCATCCATATGTGTCTCGAATGGATTTGCATCGGCGCCACCTGTTGTATGCTCCAATACTGGGGTATTTATCTCGATAAAACCTTCCTTGTTCAGAAAATCACGTGTTGCTTGCCAAAATTTGCTACGACGTAAAAATCGTTCTTTGACGTCTTCGTTCACATTGATATCGATATAGCGACGGCGCATTCGCTCCTCTTTATTAGTAAAGCCGTCTGGGCTGACAGGCATAGGTCGCAAAGACTTGGTCAGCAATCGCAACCTCTTAACACCTAGCGATATCTCACCGGTTTGAGTTTTGATGATTTCGCCACTAGCCTGCACGAAATCACCACTGTCCAGTAGGTTGATTTGTTCTAAGCCTAGTTGAGAGACTGGTGCGTTGAGTTTTTCAACTTCACCATCACGTAAAAATAATTGCAACGTACCGGATGTATCTTTGATGACTATAAATGCTATTTTGCCGAATTTACGTATACTGACAATTCGACCCACCAGAGTCGCATCCTTACCCTCAAGTTCGGAAAACTTCTCACTAACGTCAGATAAAACATTAGTTCGCTCAGCTTTTGCAGGATAGGCATTAATACCCAAAGCTTTCAATTCATCAAGCTTGCGTAGTCGCTCGTCACGAAGTTCTTTTAACGTTGCCATTGTTTACAATTATAGCCTAAAAAAGCGCTGTTTTAACTTTTTAATGTTAGCTCTTCTACTTTATCGAATATTACTCTTTTAGATCGTCTCAGGGCTTTTGTGGCTGTCTGATCAAAAAGATCAGATACAACTTCTATTTCTGGTCTTCGAGTACCTACGGCGATTTCACTTTTACCGGGAGAATGCACTCCACCTGAAGTATCGTAAGTGAATTGGGTCTCTCCCTCTAATCCCGCATGTCTCCTAAAGCTATAAAAACCACCTGATAGAAAAGACTCAAAATCAGCTACATCCTCAGGATCAGCCTCGAGCTCATATCCATAATCAGCTTTTAGAATATTTATCAAAGACGAGAGTGAACAAGTTGTTGCCCATGCTATACCAAATTGGTCATCTTTATGCGGCTCAATCTTGACTGTATCAGTCGTATTTTCAGGCGTTAGTAAACCAGCTTCTCTTCCTCCAAATGTAGTATACGCTTGGAATTGTAGCTTGGGCACTTTAGGATTTTTTCCATTCACACTCATTAATTAATGATTATGAACTCTACGTCATAAATGTCAACTAATAACTAGCCGATTTTTTCGATGGTGTATTTGCTTTTGCCTTTTGGAGTCGTGATTTCGACTGATTCGCCGGCTTTTTTGCCTAGTAAGGCTTTGCCAATTGGTGATTGGTCGCTGATCTTGCCACTAGCAGGATCTGCCTCGACTGGGCCAACTAGCTGGTATGAAACTTTCTTGCCATTTACCTTTAGCTCCACCTTTGAGCCTACAGCTACGCTAGAGCCTTTTTTTGGTTTGATGATTTCAGCATTTAACAAGATGTCTTCGATCTCGGCGATGCGTGTTTCTGCCTGACCCTGCTCGTCACGAGCAGCGTCATAATCAGCATTTTCGCTGAGATCACCTAGTTCACGTGCATTTGCAATCTTTTCTGCAATTGCACCACGAGACGCCTTCAATTCTGCAAGTTCTTTTTCTAGTTCTTTGCGTCCTTCGGTTGTAATCTGATATTGTTTTTTCATTGTTATATAACCTCCTGAGATATTTCTATGAATATAAAAAGCGTCCAAATGGTGGGCGCCCAAACCTTTTTATTTTTGTATCTTTCTCTTTAGGTACCTAGCTTAGCAAGGAGCGCCTCAATCGTCAACAGTTCTTGGTTGGAATCTGTCCGTGACTGATATTCTATCTGCCCATCTAGCTTGTCACTGACAACCACACGATGAGGCAAACCAATCAATTCAGCGTCAGCGAACTTCACACCAGGACGCTCGTCGCGATCATCCCACAATACTGTTATACCCGCACTCTGCAGTGCATCGTAGACAGATTTAGCTTGGTCAGCAGTATCGCCTATTTGCACCAAGTACACACGGAATGGCGCGATATTATCTGGCCAGACCAATCCTTTGTCGTCAGCAAAATGTTCAGCGATAACACCCATCAACCGACTGATTCCTATACCATAACAGCCTGCAATAATTGATTGTTTTTGGCCGTTTTCGTCCGCAAAATGCACATCCAAAGCATCAGTGTACTTGCTTTCTAGGTGGAATGTATTACCTACCTCGACACCACGCTTTTCAACCAATGCATTTTTATCTAAACCTAATTTTTCCAGATTTTCATCTGTCATAATTTCTTTGTTGATAGCGATCTTTTTCGTTACATCTACAAATATCGTATCTTCACCTACATCACTGACAGTTTGGAATTCATCAGAAAAACGACTAGTGAATATACCACCGTCAGCATATGTTCTATATGTAATATTGCCTAGACCTAATCTATCGTAGACTTTGTGATATGCGCCAACTGCACGCTCATAGATCTCATCGTGCTCGTCTTGAGTCCTGGCAAAACTATACATGTCTTTCATCAAAAACTCACGACCTCGCAACAATCCACTCTTTGCTCGTAGCTCGTTACGAAACTTTGTCTGTATTTGATATACAGAAAATGGCAAATCTTTGTAGGAATTTACATAGTCACGCAGCGAATCAACAATTGGCTCTTCGTGCGTTAGGCCAACACCCAACTCTGTACCATTTGCTAATTTTGTCTTGAACCAATTATCAACTTTTGCGTCGTCCCAACGATCAGTTTTTTCCCAAATTTCCTTCGGCTGTAGGGTCGTCATAGACAATTCTTGCCCGCCAAGCTCGTTCATTTCCTCGCGAACAATCTGTTTGATATTTTCGATAACCTTTAGTCCGAGTGGTAAATACGCATATACACCAGCCATTTCTTTGTGGATAAACCCTGCACGAATCAATAGCTGTGCATTGAGTGCAACTTCATCACTAGGTGCGTCTTTGCGAGTTTTGGTAAATAGCTGACTTCGTTTCATTGATTCCTATTTTACTACAGGCGAGGCTAATACAGTAGCTGCAAGATTACTTTTTCGATATCAAATTGCAAAAACAATATAGTAAAGGCTAGTGCATTTTTCACCATATGCACACCTACTGCCGCCCAAATTGAACCGGTTTTCTCGCGTATAAAACACAGCACCACAGACATAGCAAAAACATCTACACCAACGTTCCACTGCAAATGAACCAGTCCAAAAACTATACTGACTATAAAGGTTGTCCACCAAAAATTAATATGTTTTCGCAGTCGACTAAATAAAAATCCACGAAATATTGCTTCCTCGATAATCGGCGCCAAAATTACCAGCGCTGTAAACGCCATGATGTACTCTAGTTGGCTACCTAACTGATCGAAACCTACCACCTGCTCTTGGTCAATATCAAACCCTGGTATGAACTGAGTCAACAGAATCAACAAAAAGCTGAACAAAAAATATACACCATAACCTACTAAAACATAATAGAAAAAACTAAATGTTGGCCGCTTGTCGATGCCCAGTACTTTTGGCAAATCTTTTGTAGAGTTTCTGATCGCAGTAAATGTTCCCAATATTATAAACAGAGCCAAGCCATAGGCTAACGCTGCTGCAATGAATTGAATTGAGGCAGTTTGCAGGCTAGATACACTAACTATATTTGCGTCTACCAAACCGGAAAATATTAGGCCTACAATAAACTGAGCCACAAAGAATCCATATAGAACCAAACCTACCGCACCTATGGACTGTAGGAATTTAGAGCGACTGTATTTTGAAGACATCTGCCACCGTTATTACCACTACCAGCACCATCAAAGCTAGGAAGCTATACCCAACAATAGAATCTTCTACATCTTTTGTTAGCGGCTTTCTAATGATTCTAAATAGGTATGCTAGAAACAACCGACCGCCATCGAGCGCCGGTATCGGCAAGATGTTCATTACGGCCAATGTCAACGATATGATAGCTGTTAGAAATAATAGTGTTGATGCACCAGCATTTTGAGCTGCCGGAAAGAAAACCCCAACAATACTGAGAGGGCCGCCGACGGAGTTGCCAGCTGCTGAGAGATCTTGATTACCTTTTTCCCTTGCTGCTTTATCATCACTCAGCTGCGAGGTTAGTCCGTTATATAGCTGACTGACCAAATCACCCAAGCCCTTTAGTGTTGCAGTACTAAATTGCACTGTTGTACCCAAGCCAACTATCGGTGCTGACCACGTAGAATAACGCAAAGTCTGGGTGCTAGTTGCTACGCCCAACACCCCTTTGCTCTTGTCTGGATTGTAACGCAGCTGAGCATAAACCTGAAATGTTTGTCCATCCCGAGTATATATAACTTCTATTTTTTTACCCTGATTGGCCGAGGTTGCAGCCACTAGATCCTGTGCGGTGGTAATCTTTTTACCCGCAACACTGATAATCTTGTCATTAACCTTTAGGCCTATTTTTTGCGCAGGTGATCCGCTGCTAATAAAGGTAACCTTTAGTGGTGTTGTAACTTCTCTGGTATCAGATGGAACTGTAAATTGATTTGGTAAAACCTTTGGAAAGCCAATCAGAGCCAGCAGTGTTAGCGCCAGGATTGCAAACAGCCAGTTCATTGTGACTCCGGCTAACAATATCTTTGTTTTTGACCACAAACTAGTAGCACCGTAATCACCAGGATTACTAGCAGCATCGTTCTCACCCTGTAATTTTACAAATCCACCCAACGGCAAAGCATTTATACTCAGCAGAATTCCGTTTTTTAGCTGGTAACCAGCAAATTTTGGCGGAAATCCTATTCCAAACTCTTGTACAACTACACCATTTCTACGTGCAGCAATTGCATGACCGAGCTCGTGTATAACCACCAAAAAAGTCAGCAGCAACAATCCGATCCCAATTTGTAGAATAAAATTAAAAATTTCCATCTATGCCCCGTAGCGCCTCGAGCGATTATTGTACTCGGCGATGACTTTTTTAACATCACTTGCGTCCATATCAGGCCAATCTTTATCTACAAATAACAATTCGCTGTAGGCTGCTCGCCACAGCATAAAGTTACTAAGACGTTGTTCGCCACTGGTGCGAACTATGATATCACAGGGTGGCACATCCGGGGCATACAAGTTCTTGCTAATATTTTCTTCACTGACTTCTTCGCCACTATCTACCAGCCTCTTTACCGCTTCGACGATCTCTTTTTGACCACCATAGTTAAAACACAATAAAACTGTGGCACGGGTATTATTGGCAGTTTTTGCCTCTGCATCGCGAGCAGCCTGAATAATTTTTTTATCCAATCTGTCATCTGTTCCCGCGATAACTATGCGCACATTCTCACCGACAACTTCCTCCAAGTCCGATGTCAACATACGCAGCATTAGCTTCATTAAATAGCTGATTTCTTTTTCAGTTCTGTCCCAATTCTCAGTAGAAAATGCATAAAAAGAGATATATTTCACCCCAGCATCTACAGAAGCCCGAACAACGTCTTTTACTCTGTTATAGCCAGCTAAATGACCTTCGTATGTAGGCAAACCATGACCACGAGCCCAACGACGGTTACCATCCATTATGTAACCAATGTGATTTGGTATTTTATCAACGTTGTTAGTCATTATATTGTCAGGATCTCTTTTTCCTTAGCCTTAGTAATATCCTCTATTCTGGATTGGAACTCAGAAATACTTTTGTCTAAATCTTTTTCTATCCTTTTATAATCATCCTCCGATAGTTTTTTGTCGTTCTTCATAGATTTGGCATCTTTTAGTCCGTCCCCACGAATATTACGAAGGGCGATACGACAATCTTCTACCTTTTCACCCAGTTGTTTGACGATCTGATGACGGCGCTCCTCGGTTAGTTGCGGTACGGGTACTCGTACAATCCGACCATCATCACTAGGGTTAAAGCCTAGACTCTGGTTGCCGCGAATTGCCGCTACAATTGGCTCGACATTAGTTGGGTCAAATGGGGTAACCTGAATCATCTGCGGCTCAGGTGCGGTTATAGTTGCCGCCTGGTTTAATGGCAGTTGCGTACCATATACTTCGACGAAAATACCATCCAACATGCTAGGATGCGCCCTGCCAGTACGAATTTTTTTTAGTTCATCTTCGAAATGACCTAGCGCCGAAACCATTTTGTCCTCATAAACTTTTGTATCAAACATAATGGAACAATTATACCAGCTTTCAGTGCATTGAAATACTGGTGTTAGTTACTGACGCCTAGTTCTATGCGACTAATCTGGCGAATTACAATATTTTCGCCCAGTTTTGCAATGTGTTCTTTTACCAAATCACCAACTGTTTGGTCGGGGTTTTTGATATATGGCTGTTCTAGCAAAGTTTTTTCCGCAAAATATTTTGCAATCTGACCTGCGATAATCTTTTCGATCATATCGGCTGGCTTGCCATCGGCTTTTGCTTTTTCACTAAATTCTGCACGAACACGCTCTTTTTCCGTCTCTGAAATATCTGCAGAACTGATGTACTGTGGTGCGCTGGCAGAAATATGCAGTGCGATATCGTGTACTAGGTTTTTGAAATCATCAGTTCGGGCAACAAAGTCTGTCTCGCAGTTAACTTCGACTAATACGCCGATACGTCCGCTATGTACATAGCTGTCTACCAAACCTTCCAAGGCTTCACGTTCACCTTTTTTCTCAGCCCTAGTTAGACCTTTTTTGCGCATAGCTTCTAATGCCTTGTCGAAATCACCATCTGTTTCAGTTAGGGCTTTTTTGGCATCAGTTAGACCAACGCCGGTTAGGTCTTTTAATTTCTTTACTTCGTCCAATGATACGCCCATTACTTAGACTCCTTTTTAACTGCAGCTTGTCCTTCGACTACTGCCTTTTTGATGTAATCTAAAATCACACTAATGCCTTTTATCGCATCGTCGTTACCTGGAATTACAAAATCAACATCACTAGGATCAGCATTCGTATCAACAACCGCAACTACTGGAATACCTAGCTTTTTAGCTTCGCGAACTGCGTTTGCGTCTGATAGGATATCCGTCACAAAAACAATACCAGGCTTGCCTTCTAGATTCTTGATACCACCATACTTTTTATTCAACTCTTCGATTTCTTCTGCATAGCGTTGTACTTCTAGCTTGTTGTAGCGCTTTTCTAGATCACCACTAGCCATTTTGTTCTCTAGCTGCTGCATATGCTTGATCTGTGCACCAACAGTCTTGGCATTCGTCAATGTTCCGCCAACCCAACGCTCTGTGACGTATGGTTGGTCGACTTCCTGCGCTGCAGTTCGTACGATATCTTTTGCCTGTTTCTTTGTACCAACAAAAAGTACTTTTTTGCCACCAGCTACAACTTTTGTAATTTCTGGTAGGGCTATTTCCAGTCCTTCTACAGTCTTGACTAGGTCAATGATGTGGCTATCCTGACGTTTGCTGTGAATGTATGGCGCCATTTTTGGGTGCCAACGACTAGTTTTGTGCCCAAAGTGAAGTCCAGCTTCGAGCATTTCTTTAATATCAACCTTTACGGCCATAATA
>CAYGDZ010000012.1:0-13055 GCA_964348805.1 uncultured Candidatus Saccharibacteria bacterium
CCTACATCGCCCTTTTCTTCGGTCTTTACACTAGGGTCTGTTATCTTGTCACGTTTTATTGGAGTAACAATAACCTCACCATCACGTATCAAGGTCAATGTAACCGTTGTACCTTTCTTACCCCTGATTTTTGACACAGCTTTGTCAACTGACCAGCCCGTTGTATCCTGTTTATCCACTTCTGCAATGATATCGTTTGGCTTTAGGCCTGCCTCTTTTGCTGGATTAGAATCTAGTGCATATATAACTACTAACTTATCATTTTTTTTACCAAGCTCTGCTCCAATACCGCTGAATACACCATCTATCTCGTTTTTAAATTCAGCAGCTTCTTTCTTATTGAAGAAAGCTGTATACGGATCGCCAACCGCCTGCACCATTCCACGACTAGCGCCTTCGATTAGCTTCTTTTCATCCAACTTGCCGTCATAGTTTGCCTGCAAGGCCTTGTACGTCTCTTTTAGTGGCGTTAGGCTATTGTCTGACAGATAAATATCGTTATAGCGAGTGCCAACAATAAAGCCAACTAAAATAGCAGCTACTATGCTGGCACCCAATGTAAAATACGAAACACTACGTCGTGACTTTACTGCCTTTTTATCAGATTTTTCAGACATTAACTCCCCTAACTATTACTAGCATCTATCATACCATGAACGTTTTGTATGGCTTATCCGCCAAAGTATATATAAGTGTCGAATGCGCTGGCAGAAACTGTCATCTCGGTATATTCGCCGCGAACGCCCCAGTTGTATTGGCTGACACGTACGCTATTGCCGCTGACAGATTCAACCCATGCAACGTGACCATAGTAACCGCCGTTCATCACACCAACAGCTCCTGCACGTGGCGTGCTGCCGGTTGGTATACCAGCTGCTCGTGCGTTGTCATCCCACTGTTTTGCGTTTCCACGTCCACCCCAATATGGCATATAACCGTATCGTTGCTGAACTTTCCATGCTGTGTAACTAACACATTCGCGGTTGTACATACCCCATGGGTCAACGATGCTATCTTGTGGTGCATTTGCAAGGTAGCTAGGATATCCGCCCCTGCCAGGGTCACCGGCAACAACACGTCCACCACCAGACGAGCTGAGGCGAGATGTGTTAGCTGCAGCCTGCTGTGCACGCAGGCTACTGATCTGACTGTTTTGTTGGCCAATCAAACCTTGGTAGGCAGCTTCGTTGTTCTGAGTCTGGGCTAGCAAGCCAGCTTGTTCAGCTTGTTTTGCGGCTAGAGCTGATTTTTGCGCCTGTTGGTCATCTAGGACTTTTTTGGCGTCATCACGCTTTGCTTCTAGCTGTACTTTTAGCTTTTTGATCTGATTGATAGAAGTTTCTACACGGTCACGTATAGTATTGCGGTATTCCTGTTGATCTAGATAATCACCGATATTTTTGCTACTAGCTATCATTTCAATTGGCGAGACTTTGTCGTTAACGTATAGATCGGTCAGAGTTTCCTTTAGGACGCCTTTGTTCCTAGCGATCTTGGCCTCTGTATCTTTGATTTGTTGTACTAACTGATCGTATTTTGCCTGGCTCAAATTGACCTGAGTCTGTATGGTATTAACCTGAGCTTGCAATTCATTGACTGTATTTTGCAATGAATCTGCCTGGGCGCCTAGTTTAGCAGCCTCTGATTGGTACCCATTAATTTGACGCTCGAGTGATCTGATCTGATCATCGAACCTATCTGCAAACACCGGTGTTATAGATGAAGATGCCATGACAACAGCACTCAGAACGACGAGTGTTGAAGTCGCAAACTTCTTTATGACCGGTGTGGTGGACCGTAGTTTCATATGTCTCCAATCTAGCACATATTAGCATAAGCGTCAACGCTTTTGCCCCTTCGTGTGCTCTTCTTAAATTTTCAAATGTCGATTAACTGCAAAAAACGATGAGACAACCCCTATGAGTGCTCCAATAAAAATCAATCCAATAATGATAAACGGCGAGCCTGTCAGGACGAAATTGTAGGTGTTATCAACTAAAATACCGTAGTTTTGTAGCTTTGGTTGCAGGCTCAGCAGACCAATCAATCCCAAAATAAATGCAAAGATCGCCGCAAAAAATCCATACATCATTGATTCGACGATGAATGGACCCTGGATAAAGCTCTTTTCAGCACCGATCAGTTTCATCATCTCGATTTCCTCTTTGCGGTTAAAGATCGCCATACGGATGGTGTTAAAGATAATCAAAATCGAAATTCCGATAAAGATTGCGCTAGCCGCTAATCCTGCACGCTCGGCAAAATATACACCACGACCGATATTATCGATCGCTTCGCGTTTTGGACCAGCATACGATGGTTTGTGTTCGGTATCTATTGAATCCTGGAATAACTTATCTTCGCTAACCAATTTTTCGATCTCGTCCATATTGTTTAGGTCTTTTGGCACTACACGCAGTGACCCAGGTAAAAAGCCGTCTTTGTATTCACCTATGAAATCTAGAGTTTGCTGAGATGGGTTATCGCTGTTGATCAATTTATCTTTGGCCTCGTCTGGTGTGATGTAACTAACCTTTGCAACCTGTTCTAAATCAGTTAACTTATCCGTTAGTTTATTGACTGTTGATTGTTTTGTATCTTTTTCCAGGTATATAGAAATATCGACTTTTTGACGCAGGTCGTCAACTGTATCTAACAGCACACTACGGGCTACCAATGTAGAAAATATAACTAGCAGTGTAATCGTCATTACAATAGTTGCCGCAATTGTCAGCCATGCGTTACGCGAAAAGTTGTTTACACCATAACGGCACATGCGAATGAATGTAATATAGCGTCGACGCAGTTGTTTCTTGCGTCGTAACTCGGCAGGAGTCTTGGTGTTATTGGTCTTTTTGACCGAAGATTTCTTTGTCATTGTCGATAGCTCCCGCTGACTTGATCGCTAGTGACCTTGCCGCCATCTATAGTAATCACCCGGCGCTTTAGCTTGTTCACAATCTCGGCGTTGTGAGTCGTTAGCAGCACGGTTGTGCCGTAACGATTGATTTTCTCTAGTAGTTTGATAATCTCCCAGCTGTGACGCGGATCGAGGTTGCCTGTCGGCTCGTCAGCAATCAATATTTTTGGCTGGCGCACAACTGCACGAGCTATAGCCACGCGCTGTTGTTCACCACCACTGAGCTGTCGTGGGAATTGCTTTTCTTTGCCCTCTAGCCCAACTAATTTGATAACTTTTGGTACCGTAGATTTGATTTCGCGATTAGTCATGCCGGCGATTTCTAGTGCAAAGGCAATGTTTTCAAAGACTGTTCGTTGTGGCAGCAATTTGAAATCCTGGAAAACCACACCGATCTTTCGACGCAGCAGTGGTATCTGCGCAGGCTTCAGGTCGTCATAGTCGATTCCTCCAACAACAATCTTGCCACTGGTGGCTTTTTCTTCACATGTCAGTAGCTTGAGCAGTGTTGATTTACCTGCTCCGCTGGTGCCAACCAAAATTGCAAACTCGCGGGGTTCAATGTGTAACGTGACCCTATTGAGCGCTGGTTTTGTGTCTTTAACACCGTAGTTTTTCGTGACCCTATCTAACAAAATCATGTATATACCATTATACCTGACATTGGTGTCACATCAAATAGAGCTTATGATTTATAATCTTGCGGGATCTGGTAGGGCTGCTATACAAAAACTTACATTTCCGCCGTCCTGTGTTGACCTTCCGTTTGTTGGTGGTGTTGATGAAAGCGAAGGCCAAGGCATACCTGGTGACAATGACAATAAACCAGACATATTGCATCTTACAAGGCCTTTAAGGTTATATGCGATATAATACCGATGCAATACACCGTCCAGTGTCGCAACAGTTGAGTACATAAATCCTCCCGCGACTCTATCGCTACCCCAGGTATTTGGTAAAGTTTGTGAGCTCGGTGCCGGAAGTGGGTTTTTATTACCAAGATATGGTCGTATGGCGTTGTTGAGTGTGGGGCTTGCGTTCGATGTAGGCCAGCAGTTAGTTATATTAACTTCATTAAAACAAGCACTTGCTGCTATAGGATACGAGCCATTGTCTGTTGCATATTGGATCATGGCTTTTCGCCATGCGTTCATTGAAGATTCAGTTTTAGCATTGTTTGCATTGTCTTGTATACCTCTGTAAGCTACCGAAACTAGGGCAGCTAAAATACCAATGACAACAATAACTATCAAAAGTTCGACTATGGTAAAGCCGCGGCTATTTGAAAAAGTGCCCACTTTTTGCATGTATCTATTATACGATATTGGCTTCGAGATATGCATTTATAAACCCGTCGATGTTGCCATCTAGAACCTTCGAGGCATCTGTTTCTTCGTATTTTGTGCGCGTGTCTTTGACGATGGTGTATGGATGCAGGACATAATTGCGGATTTGCGAGCCCCAGTTGGCTGACTCGCCTGCCTGTAGGTCAGATACACTGTCGGCGTGTTGTTCTAGTTGCAGTTGCGCTAGTTTTGATCGCAAAATCTTCATAGCGGTCTCTTTGTTCTGCGTTTGTGAGCGTTCGTTTTGAATTGCCACAACTATATTGGTCGGGATATGCGTCACACGCACAGCACTGTCAGTTGTATTGACCGACTGGCCACCATGACCGCCAGCTCGATAGACATCGATCTTTAGGTCTTTATCATCAATTTTGACTGCGTCTGGTGTATCAATTTGTGGTAAAACTTCGACTAGCGCAAAGCTAGTTTGACGCAGATTATCACTGTTAAATGGGCTCAGACGCACCAAACGATGAACTCCATTTTCACTTCGTAATTTTCCATAGGCAAATGGACCTTCGACCTCAATCACACTGGTTTTGACGCCGGCTTCCTCGCCGCTACTGCGTTCAACTAGTTTTGTACTCATAGCTGATTTTTCAGCCCAACGCAGATACATGCGTTCTAACATTTCTGTCCAATCCTGGGCATCGGTTCCGCCTACCCCAGCAGTTAATCGCAAAATTGCATTGTGGCCATCGTATTCACCATTGAATTGTAGGTCTTTTTTTAGACTAGAAAATTCGTTTTCAATATTTTCAACTTGTTTCCGTAGATCATCTGTTAGACTTTCGTCACCTGTTTCAATTAGTTCTGTCGTCTCGTCAATTTGTTTCTTCAAACTTTCCCACGGCTCGATTTGTTGATTCAAGTGAGCAAGTTTTTTGCTCTTTTGCTGTGCTGCGTCGCTATCACTCCAGGCATCTGGCTTAGCAAGCTCAACCTCGATATTTTTTGCATCAGATTTTTTCTGGACAATAGAAAGCTGGGCAAAGGCGGCATCAACCGCTTGACCCAATTCATCTACTCGTTTTTGTAGGGGTTGCATAGGTATTAGTATAGCAAATAAACAGATATGAAGTTCGGTGGTTCCCCGAAGCCATCCTGGCTCCGGGGAAAATCCTGTACTCGTAGGCTTTCCTCAGCTCTACAAGGGCGGAAGCCCGAGTGAAGGCGTGAAACGCCTGAGGATGTTCTGCGCCAGATTGACGGTCGAACCCTGCTCGACAACAATCGCAAGCGACAGATGTTCGAGATCGACAACTTCCGAGCCGGCTTGCTCGGCCAGCTGAATGGCGATTCGCAGAGTGCTGTCATAGCACTCGGAGCGCATTGTGTCGTCCGAGAAATCGCTGTGCGGCCTGATCAGCACAATTCGTCTCATCACCATCTCAGCACTGACATGACCGAACACACCACGATGCTCAATCACCGCAGACTCCTGCTCGACGATTACCAGCGCTCCGTACAAGATGTACTCGGCTCCGATCATCGCGTGATGTCCGTTCGCACGAGCACCTTCATCACCCAGCATCAATGCTCGGGCTACTTCTTCGTTCGGTATTGGTGTTGCCATAGATTAGCTATCTTCCTCTGGTAGTGTAAAGGATGCAAAAGGGGTCCAAAGGACCTCATATCTATCTACTTTGAAAGTACAATTTTCACCCACCGAAAATGTATTATCAATTATAGCAATATTTTATATATTTGTCAAATAAACAGATATGAAATTCAAACTAGGAAAGACCGAAGCCGAGTGCACGAATATGCACCGGCTCCGGATCAAACCCTATGACTACTACGGCTCGAGCGGCTCGTTGTTCATGGCTCGGATAGTCGCCTTTCTGAGCTGCTCTTTGTCGACACCCAAATCCTCGAGGATGTCGAGTGCGATGATGTCTCCTTCGACATAGCTGTGAAGATTGGAGAGAGCGAGCAAAAAATGCCCTGTATCTATCCAGTTTTGACCCAGAGCTCGAGCCTCTTCGGCACTTCGCTTCAAAACCAACTTGGCTTTTGGTCTGTATGGGATTTGCCCTATATAGGCCTTCTCACCCTTGCCAACTTTTGCAACGATTGCGCGACGAACCTGCTCGGCATCAACACCGAGCGAGCTGAGGACAATTGCTGCCCTACCTTCGTGCACAGTTATTAGAGCTAGCAGGATGTGCTCGATCCCGACATACGGATGCTTTAAGCCTCTTGCCTCTTCCTGAGCCTTGGTCGACACTTGTCTTACAGATTCAGTCATCCGTTCAAACATTTGACTTTCACCTCCTTTGGAAGTGTAGAGTTTTTTGTGCATAGAGTTTGATTTTAGAAATCCATTTGGACCTCATATCAATTTATTTTCAATGTACAAATTTCATCACCAAAATTATATTTATTATACATCTAATATGACCATATGTAAATAGTGGTGATATACTGACTATATGAAAATTGGTGTATTTGATTCGGGTATTGGTGGTGAGGCGATTGCGGCCTCGCTGCAACTTACATTTCCTAATGCTGATATAAAAACTGTTAACGACCAATCTAATGTGCCGTATGGTGATAAAGATGCCGAACAAATTTTTAAACTGACAGAAACAGCAATACAACCACTGCTAAATAATAGCTACGATGTTATTGTGATTGCCTGCAATAGCGCAACAGCCGCCGCAATTGAACCATTGCGACAAAAATATCCAGACCAAAAATTTATCGGCATAGAACCAATGGTCAAAACGGCTGCATCTCATACAAAAACCAATGTTATTGCTGTTTGTGCAACACCAGCAACATTGGCAAGTGAACGCTACAAAGGACTGGTCAACAACTACGCATCGCATCTGACTATTCTAGAGCCAGATTGCAGTAACTGGGCCTATATGATTGAACACAACGATGTTAATAAACAAGAGATCGCCAATACTATAAACGAGGTATGTGGGCACGGTGCAGACGTAATAGTACTGGGCTGTACGCACTATCACTGGATAAAGGATCGGATCAAGAGATTGGCAGGCAAAGACGTATTGGTCCTAGAGCCGTCCGAAGCAATCGGTCGCCGCGTATCCGAGCTGCTAGGACTGTAGATTTTTGACTGATGCAATAAATTGGTCGCCACGATCTGCGTAGTTTTTGAACATACCAACACTAGAACATGCTGGGCTGAGTAAAACTACATCACCCCCCTGTGCCATCTCGCTAGCAAGTTTTACTATTTGCTCCATATTGGTGTCACTACCTAGATTTTGAAAATCTGAAAAACCAACTTGTTCGAAACTTTTTTGTATCACCTCCGCCTCGGTGCCAACCAAAATAACCTTTGTATTATTACTGCCTATCAAGAATTTGGCAAGCACAGTAAAATCCGCACCCTTTGACCTACCACCTAGTATTACTACCTTTGGCTGAGAAAAAGCTTTTAAGGCCGCAATCGTCGACGCCGGAGTTGTTGATATACTGTCATCATAATATTGCACACCACCAACTTCACCGACATAAGCCAATCTATGCGGTAATCCAGCAAAAGTTCGCAGCACATTGGCAATAATTTCAGTGTCTTGAGTGTAATGCAAGACAGCATATATAGCAGCATATATATTTTGCAGGTTATGCTCGCCTATCAGTTTCACTTCGCTACGACTAATGATATCCTGACCATTTATTTCAATCTTACCACTGTCAATAACTGTGAATGGTATCTTTTTGGCTGGCGAGCTCTCACCTATCAAACGTGAAGTTTCATTATCACTGTAATAAATAGCCATATCATTTTGGTGTTGATGGGATACTATATTACTTTTTGCCATAATATAATCTTTCAAGCCAGCGTGTACGTCCAGATGTTCGGAGTCTACCATTAGTACAATCGCAATATGCGGTGATTTATCTAGGTCCCATAGCTGAAAACTCGATAGTTCGTATACGACAATACTGTCAGGCGTTACTTGATCGATAATATCTAGTGCGGAATTGCCAATATTCCCTACCAAAAATACTTTTTTGCCAGCAGCTTTGAGTATTTCATATATCAATGTACATGTCGTGCCCTTTCCTTTGGTGCCAGTCACACCAATGATTGGCGCAGGACATTTGTCAAAGAATTCACGGGTCACTGATGTAGTTTTTTCTTTTGGTGAAACTAGCTCAGGTGATATTGCAGGAGTTTTGACTAATATATCAGCATCAATATTATGAAAATCAGTTACGCCACCAATAAATTCTACGCCATCTGGGATAGCGTACTTTGGCTGATCGGCATTGTCATAAATAACAAATTCGGCACCGGGTTGCGTACGTGAATAATATTTGTATGCGCTTTCGCCTTCAACACCATAGCCCAACAATGCAATTTTCATATATTCTATTATCTCATAATTTTCAACATTAAAAAAACCCTCTCGATCGTCGTTGCCGAGAGGGTGCAGAAAGGCACAAGTCATCGCCTACAGTTATCCAAAGAAAATTTCTCTGATAAAACCATAGACTAGCGCTGCAGTTAGTAGGCCTACGACACCCATACTTATATGTCACGAGGGTAGTAGGACTTTGTTCTCCGGCTCTCTCTCTTGCTAGATATGACCATCCACAAAAAAACGCCAGCCAAAAGACCAAAAAGCAGTGCCAGACCTTTGAGCCCGACAAAGAACATGATGACCGCAATGAATGCGGACAGAATGAAAAGAAGCATAGTTGAACCTTTCTGTAGGATGTGCACACCAATCAGTAAAACTAAAAGATGTGATGTTATTATAAAATAACTTACTGACAAATGTCAATTACCGAAAAACAGTTGCTAATTTCTCGTGTAAACGGTCCAGTAACTCACGCTCACTATCAGCAACACCAGCTAATACCCATGTCTGGTTATCTATGAACTCTTGGGCTAGCTTTGCGATGTTTTCGCGTTTGATAGCAGCAATACGCGCAGGCACCTTGTCATATTCATTAACAACGCCATCAAAGAAATACCTAGCAGAATAAAAACCAGCGATTTGATTAACGGTTTGCGCGCCCATTTGATAACGGCCCAATGCATACTGCTTTGCTGCTTCGACTTCGTCGTCGGTTAATTTTCCAGCTAGAACTGCCTTTAGTTCGCGAACAATAATATCAAACACCTCTTCGGCTGTGTCTGTATTAACCTCGCCACCTATATCCCATTGTGAATATGTTTCAAAAGACGTCGTATCAGACCATATGCCATATGCTAGGCCTTTTTTGCGTGCCGCACCCATAATGCGCGAGAACATTGTGCCAGTCAGCAAATGATCTAGACAACCCATGGTTGAGACTTCTGGGTCAGTCAGAGATCGTGGCAAAACCAGGGCAATGCCAAACGTTAGGTTTGGGGCTTCTTTACGGGGTATCAGGGTTGGCTTGGTTATAGGTGGATGCTCCTCGACCAGCATCTTGAATCGTTCGCCGTCAGGCAAATCCCAAGCTTCTAGCATTTGCTTCATCTGAGTTTTGCGTCCGTGCAATTTACCAGCTACTACAAATCGCAAGTTTTGCGATGTGTGGGTTCGTTTGTAGTGCTCGCGAATATCACGAGCTGTCACATTATTGATAGTTTTTAGACGCTGTGGAAAGGTCAAAACGTCTTCGCCCAATAACTGCTGTATCCTAGGCCACAATATTCGATTGTAGTTGCTCAAAAATCCCGTCAGCTCTGATTTGACATTGCCCTTTTCGGCCTCTAGCTCGTCTTCACGGAACTTTGGCGAAGTAATAGAAACCTGCTGCAGATCTAGGATACGATCCCACTCGAAATCTGCACAGCTGGCATAGTAATCCATCGCATAATCAGAAGTAGAGGCATTGTGATATGCCCCATTCTTGGTAAATTCTGCCTCGAATGAATGCTCGTCCTTGAACCGTCCGTTTGCTCCGAATGCCATGTGCTCCATGATATGGGCTGTTTCGTATATGTCTTTGTTTCTAGTCAGTCGACTACCGGCACGAAAGTTGAACTGAAAGCTCATCACGGTTGCTTCGGGTACATCGATAAAAAGTCCGCGGGCACCTGACTTTAATTTTACTTCTTCTACTACGTGTCTCAATTTCTTGCTATCCTATCTGCCCACCATAACTTTATTACTAAAACTATTCATATGAGTATAGTTTATTTCAAAAGCGAGAACCAGAGCTGAGCTGTATCGAGAATACAGTGATGCGAGGATCGGAGGTTTTGAGATAAAATATGCCATATGATGAGTTTTAGCGATTCTTTTTGCGATTCTGACGCTTTTGCTTCTTTTTCTTTCGCGCTGCGTTCTTCTGCTTCTTTTCCGACTTTACAGTGAAATTAATTTCTTTTTCACCACTGCTAATTTCGTTTACTCCGGCCTCAACCGCACCTTCTGCAGCGCGAGTTAGCTCGGTTTCATGAAATTCACGATGTGCAATATCACCTTTTGTGACATGTGTAATTGCCTTTAGTACTTCGGCACGCAAAGTCGCCTGCAAGCTGTCGAACAGCTTTTGACTCTCTGCTCTGTATTCGACCAGCGGATCCCGCTGACCAACACTACGCCAGTGAATACCTTCGCGTAGATGCTGCATATTCTCGAGGTGCTGCATCCACAACGTGTCCAGAACCTGCAGATACACTTCACGCTCGACAGCACGAATATTTTCGCTGCCTAGCTCTTTTTCTTGTTTCGCGTATAGTTTATTAACTGCGTCTAGTGCTAGCTTTTGGCGAGCTTTGTCGTTCTTTTCAATGCCAATTTTCATAATTGTTTTGTCGCCAACCGGATAAACTGCAGCGAAGCTCTCAGCGAATTGCGGATTGTTCTTTGCTGGTAGATACGTCAGTTCGGCCACACTATCAGCAATCAATTTGTCGATTTCTGGTTTGATGTTCTCGCCCTTTAAGATCTCGCGGCGAATGATATAGACGACTTTACGGTGGCGGTTGATCACGTTGTCATACTGAACAACGTTTTTACGAGTATCATAGTTGTAACCTTCGACACGTTTTTGCGCTGCTTCTAATGTTTTTGATACTGCTCGGTTTTGTATCGGCATAGTTTCATCTACACCTAAACGATCCATTAGTCCTGCGACGCGCTCGCCCTGGAAAATACGCATAAGATCGTCTTCGGTAGATACGTAAAATTGTGTCACACCAGGATCTCCCTGACGTCCACCACGACCACGTAGCTGGTTATCAATTCGACGGGCTTCGTGACGTTCACTACCTATAACAACTAAACCGCCAGCTTCCTTTACACCTTTGCCCAGCACAATGTCTGTACCACGACCAGCTATGTTTGTAGCCAAGGTGACTGCACCAGCCTCACCTGCCTTGGCGACAATTGCGGCTTCGCGTTCATTGTTTTTTGCATTTAGTAGTTCGTGTTTGATCTTGGCTTTTGTCAAAGCTTTGGATATCAATTCGTTTTTTGCAATAGATGCAGAACCAATCAACACTGGACGACCAGCTTTTTGGTGTTCTTGGATTTCTGCCACAATTGCGTTGATTTTGGCAGTTTCTGTCTTGAATATCAAATCCGTGCGGTCTTCACGTATTAATGGTTTGTTCGATGGTACCTGAACAACTTCTAGCTCATATATCTGTGCAAATTCTTCGGCTTCGGTAAAAGCCGTACCGGTCATACCAGACAGTTTTTCATACAAACGAAAGTAATTCTGGAATGAAATAGTCGCCAATGTCTGAGACTCTTGTTGTACTGGAACGCTCTCTTTAGCCTCGATAGCTTGGTGCAGTCCTTCGTTATAACGTCGACCTTGCATCAAACGACCTGTAAATTCGTCCACAATCACAACTTCGCCATCACTAGCGACGACATAATCTTTGTCACGTTTGAATAATGTCTGAGCACGCAGCGCCTGGTCCATGTGATATACCGATCGAACAGCATCAGGGCTATACAGGTTTTTTAGCCCTAGCATCTTCTCAACTTTCGATACTCCTACATCTGATAATGCAACACTTTTGCGCTTTTCATCCAATATATAGTCGTCCGGAACTAGCTTGGCAGCAATTTTCGAAAATTGTATGTAGCTATCAGGGCTCTCGGCTGCTGGTGCAGAAATAATCAATGGCGTTCTGGCTTCGTCGATCAGAATCGAGTCAACCTCGTCCACAATAGCAAAATGCAAATCACGCTGCCTTAGCAATTCCACTTCGTTAACCATGTTGTCGCGCAGATAGTCAAAGCCAAATTCGTTGTTTGTTCCATAGGTTATATCAGCTGCGTATGCTTCTTTGCGGGTTGCTGGTCGCAGCCTGCGAACCCTAGGATCGTCATGTGCAGGATTATCAAAATTTTTGTCAAACAAAAACGACGCGTCATTTATAATAATACCGGTAGATAGTCCCAAAAATTCATACAGCTCGCCCATCCAGCCGGCATCACGCTGCGCTAAATAATCGTTCACTGTCACCACGTGTACACCCTTGCCTGTCAGTGCATTTAGGTAGGTTGGCAATGTTGCTACCAAGGTTTTACCCTCACCAGTTTTCATCTCGGCCACGTTGCCTTCATTGAGCACCATTCCACCGATCAACTGCACGTCAAAGTGACGCATCTTTAGAACTCGGCTAGATGCTTCGCGAACAACCGCAAAGGCCTCTGGCAAGATATCGTCGACAGTTGTTTTTTCGTTTTCTAGCTTTTTCTTTAGGATTTCTGTTTGCTTTTTTAGCTCGCTGTCCTTCATAGCAGCGTATTTTTCGGACAACGCATTCACTGCCACAACACGTTTGTTGAGTCTCTTTAGTATCCGCTTTTGCGGGTCACCAAACACTTTAGTTAAAACTTGTCGCA
>CAYGDZ010000013.1:0-11732 GCA_964348805.1 uncultured Candidatus Saccharibacteria bacterium
AGA
The DNA here is from genome assembly GCA_964348805.1 of uncultured Candidatus Saccharibacteria bacterium. Lineage (GTDB taxonomy): Bacteria > Patescibacteriota > Saccharimonadia > Saccharimonadales > Saccharimonadaceae > JACPYF01. The sequence continues at coordinate 4 of CAYGDZ010000013.1, forward strand.
GCCTTGTGTCCTCGGTTCGAGTCCGAGAGGAGCCACCAAGAAAGAACCTGATCTCATTGATCGGGTCTTTTCTTTGTTTAGACAAGGCTCTTCAAGCAGGCTTTCATCGCGAATGATTATTGCTGAGAGCTCCGTCCCCAGTTCGAGTCCGAGAGGAGCCACCAAAATTATTAGTCGATCATGAGAATGATCGATTAATAATTGACTTTTTGCAAATATCGCAGTCTTCTTCACTACCAAACTCGGTTGCCCATTGCTGCGAGGCTTTCCACCACGGCTCTAGGTCGTGGTAGCCTATCCAGTCGGCAGCTTGTCTGATCAACCAACCTAGCGGGCCAGTGATGTGTATTTTCTTGTACTCGAATGCCGCCCAGCCATAGCCGACAGGTACAACTGTTGCCGGATATTTGGGTTTATAATTTTTACCCTCGTTGCCGTGGAACTTAGCCTCGATATCGTGTACAACATAGTGTCCGTCATAGACAGCTGTCTGCGCCAATCCTGAATACGGCGTATGAGCATTGTCACCTATCACATATATAGAATCCTCAGCCATTAAATGCTCATCAACTTCTACTTTGCCGCGTTCAGTTAAACCAAAATCGTTTTCCTTGAAAAATGGGTTATTAGCAGTGCCAGCAGTCCAGACCACAGTTCTAGATGGGATGTCTTTGCTGCCAACTATCAGACTGTCGTCGTCTAGACCCTTGACGGCTTTGTGTGTCATGACTTGTACGCCTAGTTTTTTGAGCCGCCTGCAAACAGCTATCGATACCTTTTCGGCAGAATTCGGCAGAATATGTGGCGCAGCTTCGATCAATTTGACATGAATATTGCGGTCTTTGACGCCATGACGTTTCATGATCTGACGTATATAGGTCGGCAACGCACCTGCTAGCTCGACGCCCGTAGGCCCGCCGCCGACGATAATGTAGTTGATATCTGGCTTGCCGTCGTCTTGCAGCAGTTTGTGTAAGTGAGATTTGAACCGTTTGACTTCCTCGGGTGATTTAATACCGTACGAGTATTCTTCTAAGCCTTCTATGCCAAAATAATTAGTAACAACACCTAATGCTAATACTAGCTTGTCATATGGTATAACTCGGTCGTCATCCTCTAGCTCGATTGACCTAGTGACGCGATCTAAACGAACCAATTTACCCTGGATAAAGTTAATATTGCCGCCCTCTAAGATTTCCGATAAAGGTATGGCTGACTGTCGAAACACACCACCAGTGGCCGTATGAAACAGTGTCGGGTTGTAGCGAAAATCTGTCTTGTCAGATATCAAGGTCACGGCGAATTCCGCATTACGGCTTAGCTCTAACGCAGCTTTGATACCACCAAACCCACCACCGACAACAACAATTTGTTGTTTTTCTACTTTTGTTTTTTCGCTCATCTGTTAACAAGTATATATCTCTTGCTTACAAGTGACAATACGTTTATGCTTGTTAGTAATGAAAGACTTCAAACAATCGCTCATTAGAGTGGGTTTTGGCGGTGATATTGAAGATTCCAGTGAAGTTCTGGAGGAGTACTCGCATGATGCCTCTATATTCGAAATTATACCTCAGCTAGTAGTTGCGCCGCATACCGCCGAGGATGTCGAAAAAATAGTAACCTTAGTTGCGTCAAAAAAGAAAAAGAATAAACATTTGAGCCTGACTGCTCGCTCGGCTGGGACCGATATGTCTGGGGCTGCAATTAACGATTCTATTATCGTTGACTTTAGCAAATATCTAAATAATATTATTTCCGTAAACAATAAAACAGGAGTGACGCAACCAGGCAAACTTTATCGCGAGTTTGACGAAGAAACACAAAAACATGGCGCACTTTTGCCAAGCTATCCGGCAAGTCGCTTGCTGTGTACCGTGGGCGGCATGGTAAATAATAACTCTGGTGGAGAAAAGTCATTAGAGTTTGGTAAAACTGATAATTTTGTTAAAAGTTTAAAGTTCGTATTTGCAGATGGTGTTGAGCGGGTAGTAAAGCCACTTACCCGAACTCAGCTAATAAAGAAGATGGCTAAAAATGATTTTGAAGGTAATCTTTATAAAAACCTGTATGAATTAATCGAGAATAACTATGAATTGATACAGGCTGCTCGCCCAAATGTCAGTAAAGACTCTACTGGATACCACCTCTGGAACGTGTGGAATCGTGATACTGGCATCTTTGATATTACAAAAGCTATCGTTGGTGGACAGGGAACATTGGGCTTCGTCACCGAAGCAACTGTTGATCTGGTACCTAATCCAAAGCACTCTGGAAGCTTAATTATATTTCTAAATAGCATGGATAATCTTGGTGATGTAATCAATAAAGTTCTAGAACATAAACCAGCAACATTCGAAGGGTTCGATAACCACACCCTTATTCTTAGCTTTAAACTTTTCTTGTACTTTAGAAGTACACTTGGGTGGTTTGGTATGATTAAACTCGGAATAGAGCTCATCCCCTCTTTGTTAGGATTTAGACGGGGTATTCCCGAAATGGTGCTTATCGCACAGTTTACTGGCGATACTGCGGAAAAAGTGGCAAAGAAGGTACACGCACTAAGGGTGGATATGGCATCGTACGGCCACGATGCCTTATTCGAAGAAGACGAAACAGAAATCAAAGAACGAAAGTTTTTTATTATGCGTCGCGAGGCGTTTAACTTGCTACGTAAAAAAGTAAAAGACAAGCATACTGCACCGTTTATTGACGATTTTGTTGTACATCCGGCCGACCTTCCTGCATTTCTACCCGAACTACGAAAAATTATTAAGAAATACAAACTGCTCGCAACATTGCAAGGACATTTCGGTGATGGTAACTTCCACGTTATTCCGTTGATGAAGCTAGAAGATCCGAAAGATCGACGCAAGCTATTGCCGGCCATGAAGGAAGTAAACCATTTAGTCCTAAAATATGGCGGTAGTCTGAGTGGTGAACATAATGATGGATTGGTGCGGGGACCGTGGTTGCGAGAAATGTACGGTGACGAAATGCTGGATATTTTCAAACAAACCAAGCAAATTTTTGACCCTGACAATATATTCAACCCACACAAAAAAGCTGACGCCGACTGGGACTACAGCTTTTCACACATTAGAGATCGTTTTTAAGTAATTTGATTTTAGTTATAATTTCTGTTTAAATATAGCTACTTTAGAAAGAGAGTAGCCGTGTCCACCCAACCCGAGCGAGATATTAATAAAGAGTTACAAGAGACGATTGCTGTATTGCCAACCGTTGATACATTTCCTTTCCAATCTTCATTAAATCATGAATACACAGCGGAACATTTGTTACTGAGTCAGACTGGTGCAAATATTCTGTTTGCACTAAACAAGGCACGAAGAGCTCGCGAACTAGCAGTTTCGTACAGGAATTTTGATGTAGGAGCCTCTATCATGGGGCTGAGCGCAAGCCCTTCGCGATTGCGTTACCTAACTGGTGTTAATATTAAACCCGAAGAAGGCAGTGTAGTAAATGTACATGCCGAACAACTAGCACTGCATAAGCTAGAGAAAGACGGCTTTGATATGGTCAGCATGGTGGTGGTTGTAGGCGAAACCCAACCCGACCAGCAAAGTGGAAAGGATATGCATACACTGCATCCCTGCGGTTTATGTCGTGGCATTTTGCTACAATCCAACATCGTTGACCCAGATCTAACTATGATCGTATGTGCGGTGCCAGATTTTACAACCATAGAAATTACTAGCCTCAACGGTCTAAGGACTTATCATGAGAATGGCGACGATTCTGGTATCACTAGGTTCGAATTTGATAGTGACATGGAAATGCTTTCCCCGCCACCAGAGGGGCCTGTTCACCTAATAGACACACCGAAGTCGATAGAAGAACAGAGAAAGTGGGACGAGATAATTGGCATAGCCCTGGCTGAACGTATGGTAAAGGCGCTTGGCAGCGCTGCTAATAGCGAATGAATCCTATTGTTTGTTGCGTTTGCGTTGGTTGGGGTCTAGGAAACGTTTGCGTAGACGCAAGTTCTTTGGTGTAACCTCTAAGAGTTCGTCGTCTTCGATAAAGTCGATTGATTGTTCTAGTGAAAGATCTGTGAAAGGTGTTAATTGGACTGTTCCGTCGCTACTGCTGGTGCGCATGTTCGTTAGTTGCTTGCCTTTACATACGTTGACGTCTAAATCGCCTTGACGGTTGTATAGACCAACGATCATACCTTGGTAGACAGTCGTGCCTGGACCAACGTACATAATACCGCGTGCGGCAGAGTTATCTAGTGCGTAGGCAGTTGTTGAACCAGCTTCGGTCGCAATCAATGCTCCGTTACGGTGTTGTTGTAACTTTGGTCCCATCGGTTGGTAACCGTGAGGCAGGCTGTGCATGATGACTGTGCCTTTTGTTGCAGTCATTAGTAAGTTACGAAGGCCGATCAGGCTGCGAGTTGCAATGATATATGTCTGTCGGATCGCACCAGAGCTAGTAGTTTCTTGATGAGTCATTTCGCCACGACGTTGACCAAGCTCCTGTGAAATCGCGCCGACAAATTCTGAACCAACTTCGATTAGTAGCTCCTCAACAGGTTCCTGCTCGACGCCGTCTTTTTGGATAGTAACTACTTGTGGCCGTCCAACTTCGAACTCGAAACCTTCACGGCGTAATGTTTCGATCAAGACAGATAGGTGTAATTCACCACGACCAGATACTTTAAAGCCAATTCCTTCGTCTTCAACGCGCAAGGCAACGTTTGTCTCAAGCTCTTGTTTCAAACGATCACCAATCTGGCGAGAAGTTGTAAATTCACCTTCTTTACCCTTTAGCGGGCTGGTGTTTGGACCCAAATACATAGATAGTGTCGGTGCCTCGACTTCTAGAACTGGTAATGCCTCTGGATTTTCGCTGTCGGCAATAGTTTCGCCGATATGTGCGTCACCGATACCAGTTAGGGCGACGATGTCGCCAGCTATTGCGCTGTCAATTTCTTCGCGGTTGAGACCACGATAGGCAAATAGTTTGTCGATTTTGGCGTTTACTTTGCTGCCATCAGCTTTGATTAGTACTACTGGCTGAGATTTTTTGATAGTTCCACGTGAGATACGGCCAATAGCGTATTTACCTAGGAAGCTGTCGTACTGCAGAGATGTTACTAGCAGTTGCAAAGGCTTGGTGGTGTCAACCTGTGGTGCTGGAATATCCCCTGTAATTGCATCGAAAATAGGCGTTAGGTCTGCTTTTTCTTCTGGATTTTCTGGCATTTCTTTCCATGCTTTGCCTTCGCGGCCAATTGCAAAGTATACGGGATAGTGTAGTTGACTGTCATCGATCGCAAGTTCTAGAAATAGATCGTCAATTTCGTCTTTGACATCAGTAACGCGTCGTGATGGTTTGTCGATTTTGTTGATCACTACAACTGGCTTTAGGCCTAGTTCTAGGGCTTTAGACAGTACAAACTTTGTTTGTGGCATTGGGCCTTCCTGTGCATCAACAATCAATAGCACACCATCTGCCATATTTAGTGTTCGTTCGACTTCACCACTGAAATCTGCGTGACCTGGGGTGTCAATGATGTTGATTTTGTAGTCGCCGTGATAAACCGCAGTTTGCTTTGCGGTGATAGTGATACCACGTTCGTGTTCTTGATCGCCACTGTCCATTATCAGGTCTTGGTTCATCTCGGCTTGGTTATCACGAAAAGTATTTGATTGCTTTAACAACCCATCAACCAGTGTAGTTTTACCGTGGTCAACATGGGCAATAATAGCGACGTTACGAATTTGTTTTGGATCTGTCATATAAAAATAAGCCCTTTTGGGCATTCCTCTTATCCCTATTGTAGCATACTTTTTAGTATGAGAACAGAGATGATATAATGAAATTCACGCGCGAGTGGCGGAATTGGTAGACGCGCCAGCTTGAGGGGCTGGTGGCCTTAGGGCCATGGAGGTTCAAGTCCTCTCTCGCGCACCACGACATAATAAAACCCTACTGATAAATGTAGGGTTTTTAGTTTCAATGAAAGTGACACGGAGGGGTGCCGAGTGGGTCGGGACGTTATTCGCGCCCCGACCCGTTGCAGTTACGTCGCCACGCCTCTTGGTTCTCTGATACATCCGCATTATGCTTTCGCCAAGCGGCTGTTCCAGGACCTTCTGAGGGTTTTGAGTCCGGCTCGGGAGCCAGAGCCAACTGAGTAGATCGAAGTGATCGTCTAGCCATATATGACCGTTCGGTCACTTGTTCGCTCGAGCGCACCATCAGGTCTCTTAGCTCCGGATCTTTGACCTCAATCTCGTCTATGAGATTTTGATCGGCAAGTGGGTCGTAGAAGAGCGGCTGTCTGCCCGGTAGGAAGAGCTTGAATGTCTCCCACCAATTTGACAGCCAATTCTTTAACTTTTTCAACGCACACCTCCGTGTGTCACAAGTCGAGCATGATTGCTGACTATGTTCACATTATACACTATTTAACTAAAAAAAGCAAGCTTTGCACTTGCTTTCATTAGCGGTAGGGTTGCTACCTGTATAAGCGTAACTACGATTGTCCACCACAACAACTCCATGATTACGATTTTAGGCACACACTCCCTACCTGTTTGCGATAATAACATAAGCCTATTTACAATTAAAGGGTGGATTATAACGAAACTGTGGAAAACCACCGATCAAGGCTATATAATGTAATCAATGAGAATTATTGCAGGTAGCCTAGGTGGCTTACAGTTCAAGTCCCCTCGCGGACACCGAACGCATCCGATGAGCGAACGTATCCGTGGCGCATTGTTTAACTCGCTGGGAAATATCCTGGACCTCAGTGTACTGGATGCTTTCGCTGGAACAGGTGCTATTGCATTCGAGTGTGTCAGTCGAGGTGCTGGTGAGGTTGTCGCAGTTGAATCTGATACAAACGCTATATCTACAATCAAACAAAACATCAAAAAGCTACGTATAGAAGACCGGTGTCACGCAACACATGCCAATGTGTCTGGTTGGTCAAATAACAATAAACAAAAAGTATTTGACTTGGTCGTTGCTGACCCACCGTATGATAGACCCCGAGATATATTACTGCACAAGCTAACCAGGCACGTTGCTGACGGTGGCCTGTTTGTGCTGAGTTATCCTAGTAAAGTTGATGACGTACCAAAGTTCAAAGGCCTAAAGCTAATAGATACAAAGAACTATGGTGATGCGCAGCTACTTTTTTATAGAAAGGTCTGAGGCGTATATCCAAGACAAGGCAACTGTTTTGATAATAATAGGGATCAGTTCTCTTTTCGTTTGACGCGCCAAAGTTGGAGTCCAGCCTTTTTGCATAAATGTTTCGTACATTTCCAGTTTGGCAATTTTTTCTAGATTTTCTAGGAATATTTTTTCTATACCAAATTCTTTTACCTTGCCGATTTCATCAGAGGTTAACCCTAGTTTGCTAGCGCGCAGAGGTGTGATAGCACTGGCTACGCCTAGCTCGAATAACACATGAGAGGTCATAACCCCTTTTGCTCCCCAAAACTCCCAGTTATTTTTGATCTTGGCGCGTTTGCCTTGGCCCGGTATCAGTAGTTTCTTTCGTACGCTATCACGAGTTTCCTTTGGCTCGCCACGAACTTCCTCTAGGTGCTCTTCTAGTGGGAAATGGTGCGCTGGTGTTAGACCGTCAACAATAGCGTGCGACAGCCAAGCGGCTTCAAAGGCTGCCTTTTGCTCGTCTTTTTTGGCGATAGCCTGAGATAGGCTTTTTTCGTGATGTCTGATTTGCAGCAACAGATCATCATCGCTAGCATCACTAGGGTCGATAAAATGCCACGGTTCATCTGCGCCAGGGTTTTTACGTTTGATTCCATCTGGCCCGTTCTTTCCCTCAAAATGTTGGACTTTCTTTAGAATTGGGAAAAAATCATAGCCATAATCTGAGGTTAGTCGATGGGCGACTTTGTTGATTTTCTGATGAACACCAAGAACATTGCCTGATTTGTGATGAAAAGTTGTGCCCGAATACATGTTACTAGTTTAGTGTTGTGACTTTCTGATATTTGATTACCTGTTGGTATAACTGCTTGTATTGTAGCAAATCATCGCCATTTTGTAGAAATTGGCTAACGGCCCTCTGCACCAATGCTATCGATTTGGTGTCGCCTAGACTGGCCATTTGCAGGTTGAGTTGGCCATGTTGAGCGCGACCATATATTTCACCTGGACCGCGTAGTTTTAGATCGACTTCGGCCAAGTAAAAGCCGTCATTGGACTTCTCTAGCTCACGCAAACGACGAGTTGGCTTGAGGCTGTCGCTAGATACTAGGAAACAATAGCTCTGATGCGCACCACGTCCTACACGACCACGTAGCTGGTGAGCTTGGGCTAGGCCGAACTGATTAGCATTTTCGATGATCATAACAGTGGCGTTTGGTACATCAACCCCAACCTCGATAACTGTTGTACTGACTAGAATATCCAGCTTTGCGCTGGCAAATTGGCTCATTACCGCTTGCTTTTCATCAGCGGCTAGCTGGCCATGTAGCAGGCCGATTCGATGCGACTTAAAGACTGTTTTTTGTAATTTTTTGTACTCTAGCTCGACAGATCGCTTTTCAGACTCGGGGTTATCGTCAATCAGTGGGCAGACAACATATATTTGACGACCTGTTTGTATCTCAGCCTCGACCTGCTCGTACATACTAGCGCGCGAGTTTGGCGATACAATACTGGTTATGATCGGTTGACGACCACGAGGCATCTCATTTAATATCGAAACATCCAGTTCGCCGTAAACAGTCAATGCCAACGAGCGTGGTATCGGCGTAGCTGTCATAGACAGCAGATGTGGCAGCTGCTTTGACTTTTCCAGCAACTTTTGACGCTGAGCAACGCCAAAGCGGTGCTGTTCATCAATGACGACAAAGCCTAGTTTTTTGAACTGAACTTTGTCTTGTATCAAAGCATGCGTTCCAACGACGACCTGGACCTGGCCGTCGGCTATGGCCTGATACAGTTGTTTCTTTGCAGCTGGTTTGATAGCGCCAACTAACAAGCCGACGGTTATATTAAATGGTTTCAGCAGTTTGGTCAGCGTTTCGGCATGTTGAGTTGCCAATATTTCGGTTGGGGCCATTATAGCTGTCTGGTAACCTTGCTGAGCCGCCAGGCTAGCTGTCATACCAGCAACTACTGTTTTACCGGACCCTACGTCACCTTGCAATAGTCGGTTCATCGGATGCTGGTGCTCAAAATCCTGGGCAATCTGCCAGATAGCACCGCGCTGGGCGTCTGTTAATTTAAACGGCAGGTTTGTCACAAATTCCTTTGCATGTTGTTCGTCAAACGGTATTTTCCACCCTGTCAGCTTGGTATTTTCACGCTTGTTTAATTGCCCAGCTAAAACTAGCGAGAATAGCTCTTCGAAACCAAACCGAGCACGAGCTAGGTCGATTTGTTCGTCATTTTCCGGAAAGTGCAGATAAGTCAAAGCGTCCGCACGGGTTACCAGATTGTGGCTGCGTACTATGTCGGCTGGTAATATTTCATCCAACATGACTATGGCTGGTCGTAGCTCTGCCAGAATTTTGCGGACAACGTGTGATTTGAGGCCGGAAACGGCGCGATAGACGGGAACTATTCGTCCAGCATTGATATGTTTGCCGCCAGTTTTTTCGACACTAGGGTTGGTTATTTGGTATTTGCGACCATTTAAACCAAACTGGCCGGAAATTAGCCACGAGCCCTTTTCCTTTCGCAGTTGATCGGCGCGATATGGCTGATTGAACCAGACAGCGGCTACTTTGCCGGTTTTGTCTGCCAACGTTGCCTCGGTAATGTGCATACCACGTCGCACTCGTCGGGTCGAGAGGTGTTCTACGGTAACATTTAGCGTGACTTTGCCAGGTTTGATCGAACCTACGAACGAAGTTTTCGAATAATCTTGATAGTCGCGAGGAAAAAACTCTATCAAATCATTGACGGTATGCAGATTGGCACGCGCCAAGCTTTCGGCAGTCTTTGTACCCACCCCTTTGATATTGGCGAGCGGAGTATCGAGCTTCATGGAACTATGAGTATAAAATTATTTTTGCCTTTTTTTATAATTGTGTGCTCAATGGTTGTCTGGTCTGTATTAATCTTTTCACCATTAATTGATATAGCGCCGCTTTCTATCAACCGTCGAGCTTCACCCTTACTGTTGGCAATTTTCTGATCAACCAGGGCGTCTATAACGCTTCTTCCAGCGATATAAGTCGGGATTTCATCTGCAAGAATACTAAGCTCATCCTTACTAAGCTGGGATATTCCACTGTTATCGCCAAACAAAACTTCGGTCACTTTTTGTGCGCTCTCGGCTCGTTCGCGACCATGAACTAGCTGAGTGACTTCGAATGCCAGTGCTTTTTGGGCAGCTCTCTCGCTAGGTGCGCTGATGCTCTCTCGGGCTAATCGTTCAATTTGTTCACGAGATAGTGGAGTGTAGATTTTTAGATAATCTATAGCAGAATTGTCTTCGATATTTAACCAGAATTGGTAGAACTGATAGACGCTAGTCTTTTTCTCGTCCAACCATATTGCGCCAGCTTCTGATTTGCCGAACTTTTTGCCCGTAGTTTTGTCGATGATCAAAGGAGCTGTAAAGACGTGGGCTTCTTTGCCTTCTACCTTGCGTATCAATTCAACACCAGATAGTGCATTACCCCACTGGTCAGAGCCAGATATTTGCAAGGTGACATCACGATCACGGAACAGATGTAAAAAGTCGTATCCTTGAATCAAGGAATAGCTAAATTCGGCGTAGCTAATGCCGCTGCCACCTTCGCCAGTACGACTCTTTATAAAATCACGGTCTAGTAGTTGTGTCAGCGAGAAATGCTTGCCGTAGTCTCGCAAGAAATCGATGTAATTTATCTGCGAGAACCAGTCTAGATTATCGACGACCTCAGGGTCAGTACCAAAAATCTTTTTATATTGAGCGACAATTGCCTGTTTGTTTGCCTCGATTTCATTACGAGGTTTTAGTTCACGCTCTTGGGCTTTGCCGTCAGGGTCGCCAATCAAACCAGTTGCACCGCCGATCAACAATATCGGTTTGTGTCCAGCAGCAATCAAGTGTTTAACCATAATAGCCATCGCTAAATGACCAATGTGCATACTGTCACCGCTAGGATCAACACCCCAGTAAAAGATCAGCTTTTGTTCATTTAGCACATTTATGTCCTTTAGTGTGGTTTGATTTACAAAACCACGCCAGTTCAGTTCATCAGTTAGATTCATCGTCCGCCTTTGTATGCCAGCTTAGTAAGAATCGATCGACAGTATTGACCAACTCTTCGCCAGAATAATCTGACTTGACTAGGTACAAGTTTGCGCCGCGCTTCAAAGCTTCTTGCTTTTTGTCTTCATCTGGATAACTAGAGGTCACAACGACTGGTGATTTAAAAGAGGTATTGTTGCGAAGATTAGAAATAAACTCGTAACCATCCATCTCTGGCATCTTTAGATCCAAGATAATCACCGTTGGATTTATCTCGATGATATCGGTAATACCAGCCAAGCCGTCTTTACTAGTGAATACTTTGTATCCGGCTTGTTCAAAAGAAGTTGAATAAATCAGACGTATGTCTTCATTGTCATCAATTATCAATACTTTTCTGTTTTGCCCGCTGACATCCATGACTATTACTATACCAAAAAACAGTCTGATAGTAACGTCATAAAGAAATAGTATAAATAAGCATAAAAGATTAGGTATTTTAAACTAAGATAATGGTATAATG
>CAYGDZ010000014.1:0-11443 GCA_964348805.1 uncultured Candidatus Saccharibacteria bacterium
GCCGAAGAAGAATTAGCAAAAATTGATATGGATCTAGACAAGCAAGATGATGGCGCAAAAGCGTTTCATGCTGATGAAGAAAAAAGCATTTGGCACTATGACGAAGAAGAATCAGACACACCGGCATTCCTGCGCCGTCGCAAAAAGAACAAGAAAAAGAAAGACGACAAAAAGGAAGAATCTGAAGACAGGGACTAATCATGAGATGCCCGCACTGTTCTAATCAAGATTCAAAAGTTATCGAATCTCGTGATGCGAGCGAGAGTGGTGCAATACGCCGACGTCGCGAATGCCTAAAATGTGGCCATCGCTACACAACTTATGAACGAATTGAACGACCTAACCTAGCTGTTATCAAAAAAGACGGAACAACTCGTGAACTGTTTGATCGAAATAAACTATTTGCTGCGATACATAGATCGGTTGGAAAGTTTCTATCATCTGATATGGAGGTAGAAGCTATTGTTTCGCGCGTCGAAAGCGAGTTGTATTCTAGTGGCGATACAGAGATACCGTCTACTGCAATTGGTGACCTAGTCTTGAGTGAACTGGGTGATCGCAATCAAGTTGCCTATGTTCGTTTCGCCAGTGTATACCAAGAGTTCAAGACTGTTGATGAGTTTGCAAATGCACTAGCAAAACTACGAAAGAAAAAATAATCATGAAAGCATATGTAGTCTACAAAGTTGAGAGTGATCACGCTAGGGCAGTTACTGATTTTTTGCGTGATTTTGAACGTCGGACTGGTAAAAAGCTAGAGGAAGTAAATCCTGAAAGCCCAAGCGGCTCTGCATTTTGTGAAACATACGATATCATGCAGTATCCCACAGTTATTGCAACTGACGACAACGGAGTACTACAAAATGAGTGGCGCGGTTTGCCGCTACCTTTGATGGATGAGGTGAGTTATTATGCTAACTAATCTGCATTTGAATATTTTTCGAACTATCAGTGCAAAGGAGCTAAGGATTAACTATATATTGATAGTTATTTTTTCGGCATTAGCGCTGCTAGCTGCCTTTGAGCTATCTGTTGATAAAATACGCACCCTAGAAAGCCCTGGTGTGCAGCTAAATTGTAATATCAATAGCGTTCTCAATTGCGCATCTGTTATGAAATCACCCCAGGCTGAACTTCTAGGCTTTCCGAACAGCTTTATCGGCATGATGGGGTTTGCTGTTTTGTTATTTTTTGGCTTGTCTGGCCTGATGGAGGTTCGTTATAACAAGGCAGTTCTGAGACTGCTATTGGCTGGCGGTTTGGCTGCATTAATTTTCGCATTTTGGCTGTTTTTTGAGAGCCTGTATGTCATACAAATACTATGTCCATGGTGTTTGCTGACGACAACGTCTACTACAATTGCGTTTGGAGCGTTGTTGCACATTTCACTGCGTGAAAATGTATTGAATCTGTCAAAACACACTAACAAAAAGGTCCAAAAGTGGGTTGATGGTGGATATACAGAATTGGTATTTGCCAGTATACTGGTAGTTGGTGTTATCTTGGTTGTTGCAAAATTCGGGGATAGCCTACTGGGCTAGGGGAGTATAATCATGTCAGACTTTATCATTCGTTACATTGTAGCAGGGGCGCTATTTGCCATTATAGATGGCATTTGGCTATCATTTGTAGCTAATAAACTATATCGTTCGCAGCTGGGTTCATTGCTGCTCGATAGACCTAATATACCTGCAGCAGCGGTATTCTACCTAGTGTTTTTGGTAGGTCTAGTCGTGTTTGTGATCAACCCGGCTATGCAATCGAATGATTGGAAAGTGGCTCTGGGATTGGGTGCTTTGTTTGGTTTTGTAACATATGCGACGTATGATCTGACGAACTTGGCCACACTAAAAGGCTACCCGCTGACTATTACAATTGTTGATTTAATATGGGGTACAGTACTGACGGCCAGTGTTTCTGTTGCGGCATTTTTCATACTGCAGAGGATATCGGGTTAAGTGCCCGCACTAGTTTTTGCATCAATAGCCCTGGCGTATATTTGTGTGGCTTTTATAACGCTGATTGAATTTGGCAAATTGGAATATGTGCTATCATCACTAGCTATATGCTTGTTGGCGGCGATAGCATTCCTGAGCTTGGTATTCGCGTTAGCACAGCGTATAAAACGGTACGATATCATCGATGCCGCCTGGGGTCCGACATTTATAGTTGTTTGTCTAGCGAGTTATTTCATTTCGTATAACGTGGTTGCTCTGAATCTTTGCCTGTTAGTTATTAGTATGGTTACTTTGTGGGGGTTGAGGCTGGCTTGGCACATTGGTAAACGCAAAGTCGGTATCAAGCTAGAGGATGCACGCTATGTTGAGTTGCGGCGAAACTGGAAGGGTAATTTGGCCGTTAATATGTATTTTAGGGTATATATGGTTCAGGCAATACTGGCGACAATCATCTGTATACCTGTAATACATATAAATTTGTTTGACGGTAGCCAGTTGACGGCATTTGCGCTGGTTGGTTTGATGATTTGGATCGCAGGGTTTGTGTTAGAAGTTATCAGTGATCGTCAGTTGAAAGTCTTTTTGGCTAGCAAGGCTAGTCAGGGCAAGATCATGCAATCAGGATTGTGGCGCTATAGTCGTCACCCAAATTATTTCGGTGAAATCACGCAGTGGTGGGGTATTGGTATCATTGCGATGGGCGTTATGCCATGGTGGGTTGGGTTAATCGGTCCGCTAACTATTACATTTTTGATCTTGTACATATCAGGTATACCACCTACCGAAAAACGGTTCGAAGGGCGAGTTGGTTGGAGTGAATACAAGACAAAAACTAGTGTCCTGGTTCCATTACCCGTTAAAAAGGTGTAGAATATAAACACATCCGCTAGAGTGGCTATCAACCACGAGGATCGGGAAGAAATTTGCCTAGGCGAACAGTAGAACCCGACGGTATTGACCCGTTAGATCAAACGAATAAAGCGCTAAAAGAATCATTTCTTTTGGAAGTCAGATGGTACCGTCCTAGAAGTAGGATTCTGATATACAAAAGAGATGATTTTTATTTTTGAAAGGATAAAAGAGTGAAGATCAAAGGTGAGCAATTCAAAAATAGTGAAACTTGTGAAGGCACTGTTTTTGCATCTGAAAATATACCTCATGATATTGCTGCAATTAAGATTACTGGTCGCTACCCGGAAAGTGGCTGGGCTATGAACGAAATAGCTCATGAATTAGTCATAGTATCAGAAGGTTCAGGGAGCCTTGAATTTAAAGATGGTGATTCATTAAAGCTAAATGCTGGTGATGCAGTGTCTGTCGAACCTGGTAAATGGTTCGCGTGGGATGGTGAAATGACCCTGGTCATTGCATGTAGTCCAGCCTTTTCACCAGAACAATACAAACTGGAGGGTGAAAATGAAGTTTAAAGCCAACACGCGTCGAAAAGCGATCGAATACGAAAAAGATATTGTCCAGCAATGGAAGAAAAACAAGACTTTTGAAAAATCTGTTGAAAATCGCCCTGCTGATAATGCTTTTGTGTTTTATGACGGCCCACCGTTTATTACCGGATTGCCTCATCACGGTACTTTGCTGATTTCTACTATCAAAGACACAGTTGCGCGTTACCGAACTATGAAAGGCAAGCGAGTGGAACGAACATGGGGCTGGGATTGTCATGGTTTGCCTGCCGAAGTTTATGTCGAAAAGAAACTAAACATCAAAGACAAGAGTGAAATTGGCACAAAAATTAGCATTCATGATTATGTTCGTGAATGTCGCGAGGCCATGGTGCAAGGTGGTAACGAATGGGAAGATGTTATTGATCGTGTTGGGCGTTGGGTAGAGTTTCAGGGCGCCTATAAGACTATGGACAAAGAGTATATGGAGTCAATTTGGTGGGCATTTACGAATTTGTACAAAAAAGGCAAGATATATGAGGGTGAAAAGGTGTTAATGTACTGTGTGCACGACGGAACACCTATCAGTAAGTCTGAAGTTGCTATGGAAAATAGCTACAAAGAGGTGACAGACCCTAGTTTGTATACATACTTCAAGCTAGTCGATGAAAATTTGAGCTTGCTGGCATGGACGACAACTCCGTGGACTCTGCCTGCAAATGTTGCGTTAGCGATCAATCCAGATCTAACCTATGTAGTTGTAGAGTATGATGGCAAAAAAGTAGTTGTTGCTAAAGATTTAGTAAAAGAAACCTTTACGGATGAAAAACATCAGTCATTAGACTATGAAGTTATCGATGAAATAGCTGGCAAGTGGCTGGTTGGTAAAAAATATGAGCCATTGTTTGAAAATCACGGTCCGCACGCACATGCAGTGCAGGCTGCAGAGTTTGTATCCAGTGAAAGTGGTACTGGAATCGTACATATTGCGCCGGCATATGGTGAAGATGACTTTAATTTGACCCAAACTAATAATTTGCCAGTTGTGCACGTTGTTGACGAGAACGGTAGCTACGCGTCTGGTCGTTGGCTGGGTAAAAATATCTGGGAAACTAACAAGGAAATCGCTAAAACATTATTATCTGAAGGCGTTGCGATGAAAATCGACTATATTCGTCACGAATATCCGCATTGTCACCGCTGTGGACATAAATTAATCTACAAAGCGCACTCTAGTTGGTTTATGGATATCCAAGACCAAAAATCTGACATGCAAAAGGCGAATGACAGCACTAGCTGGGTGCCGAAAGCACTGAAAGAAAAACGTTTTCACAATGTTATCGAGAGTGCGCCGGACTGGAACCTATCACGCGATCGTTTCTGGGCAACACCGATACCTGTTTGGAAAGGTGTTAAGTCTGATGGAACGCCAGTAATCAAAGCTTTCGAATCATATGCAGAGTTCCAGGAATTTACGGGCAAGAAACTAGATGATTATCATTTACCAATGGTAATGGACATAAAATTCGAGCTTGATGGTGCGCAGATGTCACATATTGGTAAAGTTATCGACTGTTGGTTCGAGTCTGGCAGTATGCCATTTGCGCAATTTCACTATCCGTTCGAAAACAAACAAAAATTCGAGACGAATTTCCCAGCAGATTTCATCACAGAAGGTGTCGACCAAACTCGTGGCTGGTTCTACAGCCTAACTGCAGTGAATGTCGCGCTATTTGGACAATCGCCATACAAAAACTTGATCTGCGCAGGCTTTTTGAACGCTGCCGATGGCAAAAAAATTAGTAAAAAACTAAAAAACTACACTGATCCGACAGAGTTAATGGATGAAACCAGTGCTGATGCGCTGCGTTTATTTTTTTTGAACTCACCACTAGTCAGTGGAGAGGACGCAAACCTAGCCGACAAGGACGTCAAAGACGTCGCCCGCAAGCTTTCTATGGTTTGGAACATGTATGATTTCTTTACAATGTATGCCAGCGTCGATGGTTGGGAATTTGATGGTAATTTGAGTGAACCAAAAGGCCTAACGAATCCATTAGACCAATGGATTTTCAGCAGGGTACATCAATTACTAGACGAGGTTGGTGAAAATATCGATGAGTATAAACTGCAAGAAGCTGTGAAGCCAATTCTGCCGTTTATAGACGATGCATCAAACTGGTATGTTCGTCGATCTCGTCGTCGTTTCTGGAAATCAGGTGATGATAGTGATAAAAATGATGCCTATCGAACACTGCATTATGTTTTGACATTGCTATCACAAATAATGGCGCCATTTACACCGTTTTTGAGCGAAGAGTTGTATCAAAAACTTACTGGCGGTGAGAGTGTCCATCTGCTAGATTGGCCAAAAGCTGGACGTAAAAATGAGCAACTAATAAAAGATATGCATAATTTACGGGAATATGTAAATGAAGGGCTAAGTGTTCGTGCAAAGAACCAACTAAAAGTTCGACAACCTCTCGCTAGTGTGACAGTCCCTGCAGTTAGTGACGAATTTGATTTTGAAGAAATACTAAAAGAAGAGTTAAATGTTAAAAGCGTAAAGAAAGGCGATTTTTCGCTAGATCTTACACTCACACCAGAACTAAAACGTGAAGGCTTGATGCGTGAAGTTGTGCGTGCAGTACAAAATGGACGCAAGAAAGCTGGCCTAAACGTCGATGACCGTATAAAACTAAGCCTAAAAGCTAGTGGTGAGATAAAAGATGCGATTGATGAGTATCAAAAGGTAGTATCAGATGAAACATTGGCAGTTGCTCTGGATAATAATGAATATTCGTACAGTGAAACCGTAAAAGTTGATGGACATGAACTAATAATTTCATTGGAGGCAGTAAAATGAGTGAAGCCCGCGTAGGAATAGGTGTATTTATATTCAAAAACGGTAAATTTTTGATCGGTCATAGGCAAGGTTCTCATGGTGAAGGAACATGGGCATTACCCGGAGGTCACTTAGAGTTTGGTGAGAGCTTTGAACAAACGGCAGTGCGCGAAGTGCTAGAGGAAAATGGGTTGCAGATAGAAAACTTGAAAATCGGAGCGGTCACAAATGATATTTTCGAGGTCGAAAACAAGCACTACGTGACTATATGGATGACGAGTCATTGGAAATCAGGCGAGCCGGAAATTTTAGAACCACACAAATGTCTAGAGTGGCGTTGGGTAGATTTTGATACATTGCCAAAGCCGTTGTTTTTGGCGTGGAATCAGCTATTTGATAGTCAGTTTTTAGACGATATCAAAGAACAGCTGCAGGCTAGCTAACTTTACTTTTCAGGGGTAGTCAACTACAATTATTGATTGTTGTACATGCATGTATTACATCAAACTGGATACGCCGCCCGGTGTGTCCAATAAAAGTGGGAGAACCTCGACAAAATGAGACAGAGAAAACTTGGGCTAGCTGCCTTTTTGGCAGTCATGCTCTCGATACTCATGGCCTCGACGGCCATGGCGGCGCCTCCGGTGTCGAACTCTGGATCGCCCGACGATCCTGTCCAGCTCAACGCCAACATCAACGATCAGCCAGCTGTTTTCGATGTGACCGAGATCGCAACTGATCCAGACGGTGATCCATTGGAGGTTGCCAGTGGTGATGGGACATGCGGATATCAGGACGCTACGCACTTCAATTATTACCCGTGGTTTGTGGGTAATCAAGAGTCGTGTTATGTCTTGGTCAAGGACGATGAAGGCAACGATGCCGATCCTGACAATGACAACTACGTCAGTGTCTACATCAACATCACTACAACATCGGATGACGTACCACCACTAGACACGATTGATCCGGTTGTCGATATCACATCGCCGGCCGAAGGCATTTCTGTCGCTACCAACTCGGTTGTTATCAACTACACAGCGACCGACAATGTCGGTATCGACAGCTGCAATGTTGCTAACGGTGGTTCTGTCAGCCTGACGCCCGGTCCGAACGCGATCACGATCAACTGTGAGGACGCTGTTGGTAATGTCGGCAGCGACACGGTGAATGTGATCTATGACGCGGTAGCACCCGTCGTCACGATCACGTCGCCTGCCGATGGTTCAACATTGACGATTAGTCCTGCTGCGTTGGCCTATACGGTCGATGACCAGGATTCTTCACCGACATGCAGTCAGGTCAACGGTTCAAACGTGACGCTGGACGAGGGTCTCAACGAGATCACCGTCGAGTGCACGGACGCCGCTGGCAACACTGGCAGCGACACGGTGAACGTGACGTACGAGCCACCGCCCCCATCGGTACCAACACTGACAGTCAATTCTGCCATCGTGACCGAAGGTGACCCAGGTCAAACTCAGGTCTACGCCAAGTTCCAAGTGACTCTGTCGAACGCTTGGAATCAGGACATCGACATCCTGTACTGGGCATTGCCCGGAACAGCTGGCACGGGCGACTTTCAGTCCAACATCTTGATCCCAAAGGTCAAGACGATCCCGGCTGGCGCAACGTCTACCGAGATCTGGATTCCGATCAAGGCCGACACCAAGAAGGAGAAGGACGAGCTTTTCTTTCTTCTCTATCTCAGCTGCGACATCGGAGCTGCCGGCGTCACAACTGGCATAATCAAGGATGACGCCGGAGGCTGACCCACGACCACTAGTGCCCCGCAATCCAGCGGGAGCGCGAACCCCTTCCCGACGACATGGGTGTCGTTCGGGGAGGGGCCTTTTACTTTTCAGCAACAAATTTCAGGCGTATAATATAGATAGAAATCATAAACAGGGAGGGTCTATGGATGAACATGTTGAGGTATACGAGTTTGACGGTGAGCTGTTCGAGACGGTGGGTGCTTTTTTGCAATCCTTGGCCCACGAATATAAGGTTGGTGATAGCGAGCTAGTTGTCAGCACTCTAGAAGATTATGGGTTTGATCTGAGTGATATTGGCGTACGGCCACACGGTACATAGGATATCTTGCCAAATGTCTATTATGTTATACTGATAACATAATTTTAAGAGGAGTTATCATGGCACGGACTAAAAACAGTATAGATTATTACAAAGAAGTAAATGTACCGGGTTACCTGAGCGTTAGTAAAATAATCGCCTATATTGTCTACGCATGGGCAATGATAGCTGTAGTACTGCTAGGATTAAGAGTTTTCTTGTTGGCATTTTCAGCAAACATCAACACGCCGTTTGTAGAATTTGTATATCGAACATCTGCAGATTATATGGCACCATTTCGTGACATATTCCCTGTAAAACCAATTAGTGAGACAGGCTATTTCGACGTTGCAGCATTGTTTGCAATTATCATGTATCTACTATTCGCATGGTTAGTTTCATCTGTTATTCATTTGATCCAGGGCAAGATCGACCAAGAAAAAGCTTAGGTCTATGGCGCAATTTTCGTTTGATGTAGTTTCGCAATACGACAAGGCAGAGATGAACAACGTTTTCGCCCTAGTCGAACGTGAGATAGCTAATCGTTATGACTTCAAGGGTACGCCTGCTGGGATAGAGTGGATAGGCGATAAAGCAGGCCTCAAGATAACAGGCGCGGGTGAATGGCAGATTGATGCTGTTATAGATATTGTGCGTAAAAAACTGGCTAGTCGTCAGCAGAGCTCGAAAGTATTGGATCTAACTAAAACAATCAACGAAAGTAACATGAAGGCAACCAAGGAAGTACCATTCGTTGAAGGTTTGGACCAGGAAAAGTCAAAGAAAATTACTAAGCTGCTAAAAGAAAAGTTTCCCAAAGTCAAAACACAGATTCAAGGCGACGCAGTTCGTGTCACTAGCGGCAGCAAAGATGATTTACAGGCAGTCATGCAGGCAATTCGCTCGCAAGATTTTGACTTTGTTACTAGTTTTATAAACTATCGCTAAAAATCCTAGGCAACCTATTGCAATCATAACCAACTTGTACTTTAATAAAGATAGAAATGTACACCAGAACACAAAAAACAGGGGTGGGTGACTGATGGCTAAGCGGATTCGAAATCGAAATCCGCGCTTTAATAGGCTTCCTTTGCCGCCATCAGAAAAGATAACAACCCCTCTTAACGATCTTGGCCTTGTGGACGCACGTGCCACCGTAGAGTTATTAAGAAAATCTACACAACATCAATGGTTCGAGTTTCCTGATACACATCATTTGTATTGGCCTGCGAATAGATATCCTAAAAAACAGATAGAACGTCAATTTCGAGAGTTGCCTATAAATAAAATAATGATTCCTCGTGATTTCCATGATTATTTACATGCTAGCACTGAACCACCCCTTGTTCCGGACACAGATCTTATGCATTACCAAGTTCTATCGTATGATGCCGTTAGAAGTATGTTTGATGCAGCTAGACTTATAATACAAAAACAAAGAGAAAAAGACAGATTATTAGGTCGGTTGCCGGCGGGTAATGTTTACGGAGGTGTTCATTCAAGGCAGAGAGCTATCTCGGCTAATAAAAAACAATTTGAGGAGGCTCTCGAAATATTCGACAGTGTTCCTCCAGAAGTTAGAGTGATCGATATAAATACAAACGATAATCTGGGTAAAATTGCCCAAAGTCTAGCGGTTGTTGCATTAAAGCCAAAGCAAAGCTATGCACCACTGCTACTGGCGGCTTAGTTTGGTAAAATATTTAGTGATTATCGTAATAATGCTATACTTTTTATAGTATGAATATTCCAACAGATGCAGAATTTGATAAATTGATTAGCCAGGCTATGGATCAATTGCCAAAGCGTGATATTGAGAATTTACAGAATATTGTAGTTACATATGCCGATGAACCTGATGAACATCAAACCCAAAAGATGAACTTGCGTCATGATTCGCTGCTGCTAGGGCTGTACGAAGGCATACCGCTGACTCAGCGCGGAGCAGGCTATAACCTGGTACTACCAGACAAAATAACCCTGTTCAAGCTACCGATTGTAAAATATTGTACGGTGACGGGTGAATCCTTGGCCGAACAAGTCAAACATACATTGTGGCACGAGATAGCGCACTTTTATGGACTGAACCATACTGAAATTCACAAAAGAGAGAACTAGATATTTTATGAGTTGATAGCTACCACAATAGCTAGTGCGGTGATAGCGAATATTAGTAACATGAGGATGCCAAATAGGACGAGACCAAAGTAGTTCAGCCAGTGTACTGATGGTTTTTCTAGTTTTTTGTCATGGAATATTTGTAGTTGTCGATACAGGGCTGCATTACCGACCAGCTGAGTTATGCCACCGATTAAAGGTATAATAGTCGCAATTGTGTACACGCCAAAAACCTCCATTTTACGTCCTGCAACCAGGGCTTTGACTCGGTCATGAGATTTTTTAACACCCTTTTCGCTGGCAGGTTCATCCATGATGACGAATGGCAGTAACATGTATCGGAATGCTGCGATTATACCAGGTATGATGAATAGCAATGTCCAGGCAAAGATCTTTACAGTTGCTAGTAGCTGGGCAAAAAAGAGCCGCTGATAACGAGACACAACTGCATCTATTGCACTGCTAAATTTTGCTTTGCGTCCAGCCTCGTTCTCTATGACGGCATAGGTGAACAGACCACCAATGAACACCTGTATTGCGATACTGACAGCGATAATACATGAGATAAATAGTATTAATGCAAATACTACCAAGAATGCAACACCAGCCGCTGCTGGATCAACAGTAGCTAGATGATGACTACCAGAATGGGCGTGTCCAGCGTGCGCACTGGCCTCTGGGCTCACTAAAGCATCTACAAAGCTCAGCATCATTTGGAAAAAGAAACCGAGTATTGGCAAGATAATTAATGCTATTGCCCAGCCTATGTTATTTTCAAAGAGCTGACCGAACTTGTCAAACGATAACGAGAATGGGTTTGAATGGTATTTAATATTGTCTGTTTGTGATTTTTTATCCGGAGTTGTAGTTTTCTGTTGTGTCATTTTTTATACCCTTGTTAATATGACCTTATTCTATCATATATCAGACTTTACACCAGACCCCATCTCTGTTACAATCTACCCCTGAACGTTAAATAATATTAAGGAAACGAAATGACAAAAGCAGTCGTGCGAATCGGTGGCAAACAACATATTGTTGCCGAAAAA
>CAYGDZ010000015.1:0-11420 GCA_964348805.1 uncultured Candidatus Saccharibacteria bacterium
CCAATATATTAGCTGTCCGTTGCATAATCTTTGCTATTTCATCTGGTGTGTAAAATTCTAAACGGTGCAAATGACCAAATCGATCGCGCAACGGTGCCGCGAGCGCACCAGTTCTAGTAGTAGCGCCGATTAGTGTGAATTTCGGCACATCTAGCCGCAGACTCTTGGCACTAGGACCTTTGCCTAGCATGATATCCAGTTTGAAATCTTCCATCGCACTATACAAGACTTCTTCGACAGATCTGTGCAGGCGATGTATTTCGTCGATAAACAATATATCGCCATCTTGCAAACTAGTCAGTAAGCTAGCCAAATCCCCTGCTCGCTCGATCGCCGGGCCAGATGTGATACGTATTTGCGCACCCATTTCGTTAGCAATGACTGATGCCATTGTGGTTTTACCCAGGCCTGGCGGACCGTATAACAATATGTGATCTAGCGGTTCGCCGCGTTTTTTTGCCGCAGCAATGGCCAGTTTTAGATTTTTCTTTAGCCTATCCTGTCCAATATAATTATCAAAATCATGCGGTCGCAGCTTTATTTCAAATTCTTCTGGTATATCATCATCTGACTTACCTGGATCCATTATTATTCTCTCAACTGCCATATTAACCTTTCAATGCCTCCTTGACTCTGTCCTCTAGCGGTAGTTCTTTATCAACTTTGGCTAGTGCCGTCAGCGCATCCGCCTCGCTATAGCCTAGCGCGACTAGCGCTTGGGCTGCTTCATCATTTTGATCTATACCAGAACGACCAACAATACTTTCAGCATCTCCACCAACGACAACACCTACTTTGTCTCTCAGTTCTACAACCATCTGTTCAGCCGCTCGCTTGCCTACACCTTTTGCAGTCTGCAGCCTTTTGACGTCTCCGCTGGCTATCGCCGATCGAACTGTATCGCTGTTACCAATATCTAGTACTGCCAAGGCAACTTTTGGACCAACATTTTTTACACTCAACAATTGTTCAAATAATTTCTTTGTCGTTAGATTTGTGAAACCAAACAGATCATAGCTTTGCTCGCGCACATGTTCATATACATACACTTTTGTGTCTTTTCCAACAGCCAATTTTCCGTGATCATCAGCACATACCAACAGTCCGTAGCCGACACCAGCAACGTCAATTACTACTAATTCTTCAAGTTTTTCGCTTACCCGGCCAGTTAATGTCGAAATCATGTATTTATTATCTCATACTTTGGGCATGTGTCAGCGCAGTTGCCAATGCATCTGCAGCGTCATCTGGTTGCGGAATGTGTTTTAGGTTCAGCAAAATTTTTACCATTTCCTGCACCTGTTTTTTATCTGCTTTGCCATAGCTAGTAATTGCCATCTTTATCTCGACCGGAGTGTATTCGTGTATTGTCAGCCCAGCCTTTTTTCCTGCCAGCATCGCCACACCCCTGGCATGCGATACGCTGATTGCAGTCGTCACATTTTTTGAAAAAAACAATTTTTCTATCGACATAGCATGTGGCTTGTTATCAGCAATTATTTCGTCCAGACTGTTGTTGATCTCTAGCAATCTCTCCTCCAACGGCGTATGCGCCGGGGTTGTGATGACACCAGCATCTAGCAATGTTACTTTGTCATTTTTTATCTCGATAACCCCAAATCCTAAAATGCCTGTACCTGGATCTATGCCAATTATTCTCATTTCATAGCTTCCGCAACAATTTTCACTAATTCATCATGTATTAATCCGTTACTCATAATCGCACCGTTTATTTTTTGATCATATCGCTGCTCGTTGCCTTCAATATCAGTTACTTTACCGCCTGCTTCTTCGATCAGCAATTTTACCGCGGCAATATCGTGGGCTGTATGATATGTAAAAGTCCGCCCTTCTATATACCCAGCAGCAATTAAACAGCCATGATACACAATGCCGGGCGAACTATTAATGAATACTTTTTCTGCAGCTAGTTTTTTAACTAACTCTTCATCTCTGAAAATATCATGACCACCGCTGCTGTTAGCAATATGTGCGTATTCACCCCATTTCTTGTCAGATACTTTTATGGATTTGTTATTCAGAAATGCTCCCCCTCCAATAACTGAATGATACAACTCATCAACCCATGGATTGTAGATTACGGATACCTTTACGACACCTTCTATAACTAATGCTAGTGAAAAGGCCGAAGTCGGAATGTGTAGTATATACCCGACCGTCCCGTCGATTGGATCGCACACCCATAGTTTTTCTCTGGTTTCGTTCCAGCTTGCTTCTTCCCCCAGTACTCCGTATTCAGGAAATTCATTTTTAACGCGTTCGATTAATGTATCGTTCACCTCGGTATCAGCTAGTGTAAGTGGTGTCGCATTGCTCTTTATCTCAACACCTTGATCTATACGATAATATTTTTTCATTACCTTGCCAGCATCAGCGGCCATACTCTTGGCAAATTCTAGTTCTTTTTTATAATCCATTACTATCTATTTTAGTCGGTGGGTGGGTTTTTGCCTAGTAAACTTCTGAAACGTCGCAAACTACGCACTATCTCTTCACGCCATTCGGCTACACCGTAACTAGCCAGCCCTATACCTGCTGTACCAGCTAGCAGCCAGCCGCCACGATCTGCTTGCATTTTGCTCTCGACGTCTTTGACTTCAACAGTCGCGGTCTGACTGGTAGTTTTTTTACGACACCTTTTAGTTTCAGGATTTCGTTCTTGATTAGTAGCGCACGGCTTTAGTGTGCTGGCGGCAGATGCATTGCTTCTGCATCGATTCGTCTCTGGATTTCTGGTTTGACCAGGTTTGCATGGTGTCAAGCCAGAATCAGACGCAAAGATTGACCGGCAACGATTAGTTTCTGGGTTGCGAATCTGATCCGGCGCACATGGCTTTAATCCGTCGTCACTCTCAATATTTTTACAACGATTGGTTTCAGGGTTTCTAAACTTGCCCGCCGGACATGCCGCTAATTCTTCACTGTCACCAGATCCCATACCAGCAACTAAACTGACAGCATTTATTGCCTGCGCCGTGGGCTGATTTGTATATTGCCAACCATCATCAAACAAAGCCCAGGATTGATCATCTTTTGGATCGCTGTAGCTGTCTGTTTCATAAACCTCATGACCGTCAGGCGTCAACAATTTTACCGATGCGCTAGTATTTGGCATTGTCATTAACGTTTGCGTATCAGAAAATACTGCGTAGTTGCCAGGCGACAGTAAAAAACTAGGCAATACAAAGTTGTTACTATAACTCGGGCTCAGCTGTAATATATAGCCACCCAAATCTACCGAATGACTGGTTGGATTGTAAATTTCGACAAATTCTTTACCTGTATCTGAACCACTGACATTTGGCAGCAGCTCTGTGATCTTTAGCTGGACCACTGCGCAATCAATTCCATCCTGATAATATCCGTTCGGCAAAACTTTTTGCAATCCTGCTACGTTATCACACACATCCTCGTAACAATTACCATCAGTATCCTGCATATACCCTACTGGCGGTATGGTGTCCAACCCTGGAATATTTGGGCATACGTCAACTACAACAGTCTCTTCTGTTAATAAGGTTGCGGATGGTATTTGGGCAGTTGCCTGCGGCACTTTGTCAAAATCACTATAGTTGTCAGCATCCTGTAGGGTCAGTGGTGATAGGTTAATAGTCTTTCGCTGTAATATCTGCATGTTGCTGGCGCCGTCAGTTGTCCAATTTACAGAATCTACATCTACGCTATTCGCATCAACTAAACGCAGACTTACCCCACTAGCGCTACTGCCTACTATTTTATTACCAGAAAAACTTGGCAAAACACTCGGGATATAGCTCGATCCATTTGGTAGTTTATATGTACTGGATGCAATGGTTGTAAAACTATATGGCTCGAAATATATCTTTGTATTCGCAGATGACGGCGTAAAACTAGCCAAGATATTTGTGTTGGACATAACCTGCCAATTAGTCACCTCTATTCGGGTATTAGAGTTGTTATACAGCGAAACAAACTCACTACTGGCATCTCCCGCTGCGCCTGTAGCACCTGTTTGAACCTGATAAATAACAATATTATTACTAGCTGCATTAACAGATGGCGAAAAGATCCATACACAAAGGAATAACCCAAGACCAAGAAAAAACTTATGCATATTAGTAAAAATTTTATCACAAGAAAAAAGCTCACAAAAGTGAGCTGCTTTCTATGGTGATCCCAAGGAGAAGAACGCTAGATTGCATAACAATCCGCTTCACTACTTGTTCAGCAATCAGCTAAATACTGTCAAATTATCAATTATGACAGTATTCGCACCCATAACGGAGTTCAGATTTTCTACGAAAATCTACCACGCAAAAACCCGATTACTAGAATCGGGTGTCTGCGTGGTGACCCTAGAGGTACCGCTTTATAAAGCTATAGTGGTGGAAATCATTAGATGGAACAAGCTACTCAAGGGAGTGGGCTTAGGTGGTAATCAGTTAGGGCTTGTTAACTAGTTATTAGTATCCCCCTTTACAGAATATAATGGTATATATGACTATAGATTTAGATGAAAAGAAGCTAGAAGCGTGGAAAGAGTCGTTCGCTAAATCAGGCATTAAATACGAAACTGACGAGGAGTACAAAGAAGCCATTTATAATCTCGTAGGTTACTTTGATGTTTTGATTCAGATAGATTTGGCCCAAAAACAGAAGAGTCAGAATAACACTACTCAAAAAAGTTGAGCGGATTTCAAGATTTATACTGCTCTGGCTGATTAACCCTGCTAAAATAAAGATACTCTATGCCAAAAGTTGTTAATTCCAGATTAGTTGATATTGTTGCCATTAAGACCAACGTCTATATGCCTATTGTTGAGGCAATAGCTAACTCTATTGACGCCATTGAGGAACTTGGGGCAAAAGACGGCGTAATTAACATTGAGCTACAACGCAATCCTCAATTAGTAAAATCAAACGATAGTGGTGTTGCACCTGTCACTTCTATTCTAATAAAAGATAATGGGGTTGGATTTACGGAAGAAAACACAGACTCATTTGATGAGCTGTTTAGTGAAAAGAAGTTAAAAATTGGCGGTAAAGGCTTTGGTAGGTTTACTTATCTTAAGTACTTTACGTCTACCGATGTTGAAAGCCACTTTAAAACTGACGATACGTGGCAAAAAAGAACATTTACCTTTCACTCCGATAAGAACGAGTTCATATCCGACCAACAAGTTACCGACTCCAGCCTTAATAAATACGAAACTACCGTAAGTCTGCGCAATATCAAGAAGAAGCATCAGGAAAAGCTAAACCTAAAACTAGACACAATCGCTCGCAGATTATTTGAAGTGTTACTCCCGTACTTCGTTACAAACGGCTATAAACCACCAAAAATAATCATTAAAGACCCTACTGAGCGTGAGGAAGTGGTATTAAACGACTACCTTGATGAACATGATAAGATTCAACTGATACACGATGAAAAACTAGAACTGACTGGTGTTGATGAAAAGGTTGAAGAGTTCCAAGTTAAGATATTCAAAGTATTTCACTCGCAAAGTAATAACAGAGTAGTACTCACAGCACACCATAGAGAAGTCCTTAGTACATCTATGCACCAGTACGACCCCGAATTCTTTTCAGGTTTTAGCGAAAACAAACCAGACAACGGTGACGATGGAGCGTCTGGCAATTACGTTATCAAGGCTTATGTAATAGGAAACTATCTAGATAAACACGTCACTACAGAGCGTGGTACTTTTTATTTTCATGATGATGACGAGAATGCAATGTACCCTTTGTCCAAAAAACATGTAGAGGCTGCGGTAACAAAGTTGGCTGCATCACACTTCAAAGACCACTTACAACCACTAAAGGAGAAGAAGGTATCACGTATAAAAGCTACCATTGACGCTAACATGCCTTGGAATAAAAGTCTTGCAGATGACTTAGATTTTGATACTATTTCTTATCATGCGTCAGATAAAGATATTGACATTGCTGTCAATAAATTAGCCTATGATAAAGAACAAGAAGTTCGCTCTAACGTGCATGAACTATTAAGCTCAAACAACGCCACAGAAATAGATGATAAAGTTCAGGGTATCGCCCAGCAAGTAACTGAGCTTGGTAAGGGTAAACTCGCTCACTATGTAGCCCTTAGACGTGCTATTCTTGATGTATTTGAAAAGAGCTTAAAACTAAGAGACAACAATAAACACGAACTAGAGAATATAGTACATAAGATAATTTTTCCTTTAAAGAGTGATACTGATACGATTGACTACGAGTCTCATAACCTATGGCTATTGGATGAGCGACTAAGCTTCGCCAACTACGTAGCCTCTGACCAACCTTTAAATACAGCTGATGAACGACCAGATTTATTATCATTTGACCGACCTATAGCTGTTCGTGAAGGTGATGAGTTAAGTAACCCAATCACTATATTTGAATTAAAACGGCCGGGGCGTACATCTTATTCATCCTCAGAGAATCCTCTTGCACAAGTAGCTGGATACGTTAAAAAAATTCGTACTGGGCAGTACACCAACCCTCAGGGCAGACAAGTACTTGCAGATGATAACACCCCCGCCTATGGTTTTGTCGTTTGCGACCTAACACCTAAAATAATTGAGTTTTGCGAAGCTTATCAATTAACATTAAGTCCAGACAAGGAATCATATTTTGGCTTCCACTCTACATTTAAGATTTACTTTGAAGTAATCAGTTTTAATAAAGTACTAAAAGATTCTAAGCAAAGAAATAAAGTATTCTTCCGCAAATTAGGCATTGAAGATTAATGACCTCTAAAAGTTAATTGTCGTTTAATTTTTTATAGTTTACTGAGGTAGGCATATATCTTAACCATTGCTAGTGTATCTAAACAGCAGTACTTCAAAAGTGCTTCGTAGGTTTTATTGGCTTGTTCTTTGTCTGCTACACCCTTTACTGCGTCATACCAACGAATAGAAGCTACTAAGCCGTTCTGTATATCCATTTCCTTATAGGAGAACTCTGGCACAAGTACTGGCAGGACATATTTAATCGAACTGCTGCCTTTGAAGTCGTGATGAACAAAGTGCTGTTTGCTAAATATATCCATAAGGTCAAAGATTCTATCATTAACACCATTCAAAAATTCTGCGTATTGAGGATAAGAATTAGCCATTTCGGTATTGCGACCCTTTTCAAATACCTTATACCAAACTATTACGCTACCAGTGTCTCCAATGTGCCTCTGTAGACTTGCGAGTAGTTCTGGCATTGGTGGGTTTACACCATCACGTCCAAGGTACTCATAATGTTCTAGCTCGCCGTTAGGCTCTCTTAAGACGTGTAGAGAGTATTGGAACGGTATTTGCTGGAATGGTGTACAGCCGTTAAACATTGGCAATGCTGACGATACGGTTTCGTAGTCTAGAAAATATAGAGGATACTCAAGTTCGCTCAGAAGTTCTTTAATCGCACCCTTATCAATAATTGGCTCTTTGCTTTTAGCCACCGCTACTTGGTTCTGTTGTCCAACAGTAAGTTTTATATCTTCGGGTACGTCGTGGACATTATGAATATCTCCGTCTACAAGTACGGCTAGATTCTTCGCACCTATCCTTGAGATGTTAAAAACCGAATATTCTGGAATGTCTGGGTTGAGATAGGCAAAAGTTGGACAGTGTCCTGACTTAGCCTTAAGTCTACAGCTACACTTTGTAGGTTCATCTGTTTGCTTTAGTGTTTCAACAGCGTCATAAGCTTGCTCGCGTATAGTCGGTAGTACCAGTTCAACTTTATCAGTAACATCTGTCTGCGTTAGTAAGTCATTTGGCTCAACGACAGTTTTGCGTGTATAAGTTTTATCCAAATATATAACACCAACTTTACCAATCTTATAGCCAGCGTCTTCAAACGCTACACGCTGAAACGCAAGGTCGTAAATATGTTCTTTTTTAACCGAGTTGGTAGATTTTACTTCATACAAAGTCCATGTCTGCGTAGCCTCATCAAACTCAATAACGTCAGCCATAGCCAACAACTCTTTGTCAGTATAAACAGTTGCTTGGAATATTGTCTTAACGCCTTCTCTTACAAGTTTCTCTGTTTCATTCCGAGCTTTCTTGCCGTGAGTATCAACGAGTACTGCATTTGGAAATAAGCCACGAGCATAACGCTCAACTTCATTACCTTGTTCTAGCCTCCGGTTGATTGCTTCTTCATCATCAACTGGTACAACTTCCTTTTTATATTTCCAAAGCCACAAATAGCTAGGGCAGCACTGGTATTTAAGGAAGTCTGATTTTGAAAGGTACACTAAGTAGCCTTTTCAATATGCGAAACCTCTGTTTCATTTAATCCATATAGAGCATAGACATTTTGATTAACTTTTTCTTCAAGAGATTGCAGTTCATTATCTAGTGGTGCAATTTCATTGCGGTACTTTTCAAAGAGTTGATATAATTCATCTTTTTGTTGAAGTGATAAACTTAGCTTAAGTGAACTTACAAAATCGCTAAACTCTAAAGTCCACCATTTTTCAACTTTTGCTAAGACATTTCCTAGACCAAACTCACTAGCTAATAGTTGTTTCAAGCGTTGGTTAAGTTCGTCAATTTGACTAAGCTGACTGATGATTTTGCGAGTGAGTTCTGCTAATACATCTTGGTCTTCTGCAACTACAATTGGAATATCTAGTAGTGGGGCTTTATCTATCTGATAAATGTCACCCTGCATTTTGCCTTTGTATTTAAGCCAAAAAGCTATTACTTTTGAGTTTAAGATTGCCGTTAAATAACGCATGTCCGCTCGCTCTGTTTTGATGACAAAGTATGTCTGTGAAACGTATGCGTCAAAGTCGGTGAATGTGAATGTTGGTCTTTGAGATTTGCGAAGTGAAATTATCTTTTCGCCAGTAAAGAACTTTTCATCTCTTGCACGGTGTAACCCATACGGTTTATTGCTTGATGTGATTACGGGCATAAAAATATCTAAATGTTGCTTTAGGGTTGGGTACGTCTGCATTTCGTCAGGGTTCTTAAACTTTGAATCCGTATAAATGACCCATGAAGTATTTTGTTTATTGCCATAGTATCTATGAAGTTGCTCGGTTGTATAAATCGGCTTAACGAGTTGTTTCTCTGTTTGGCTCAAGCCAAGCTTCTTGTATTTACCACTAGATAAATTGAAGATTCCGTCACCTACACTAACCATACTACCCAACACGGCCGCAGACTTTTTATTTACGTAGTCTTGCGGTGCTACAATGCCTTGCGCAACTTCATTATCAAACAGTTGTATTGTTCCTATGCTTTCAATCTTTTTAAGTAACTCTCCATTTGTTTGATGGTTAAAGTTTAGAGTCTTATTTTGGCTTACGGCTCTACTGACTTTTGCAGAATAGTAGTCAAAATGAGAGTCATCAACTTTAGCAAGAAATGCTTTTGCAGCTTCATGATTTATTTTGCTATTAACAACCTTAGAATAATCAAAGCTGTACTCGTTAGCATTTTCCCGTTTCATAATGTAAATCATTGTTTGAATACCAGCTTGGTCAAATACTTTAAAGTCACCAAAATCTATAAACTCAATGATTTTGCCATCTGCAAGAACTTTATCTCTAAACTTCTGCGCACCACTATTGGTAATCCAGTTGCTTGGTGCTATAAATCCAATTAGTCCTTTACTAGGTTTTACAATGTCTAACGCAAGTGCGCCAAAAAAGTACCATAAATCCATTTTTCCTTGATAAACAGGGTGGGAGTGCAATCCAATAAATGCCGATTTTGCCGTATATTCTTTTACGTATGGAGGGTTACCAACTACAACGTCAAAGCCACCTGTCTTAAATACTTCGGGGAAAGTATCTTTCCAATTTACGAGTAAGCTATTGCCGCTTTTTATATTGTTATCAAGAGTAGTTAGCTTCTTACCTTTTTGGGCAGATTTAAGCCACAGTGAAAGCTTAGTAATTTCAACCGACTCGTCATTAAGGTCTATTCCATAGATGTTGTTCTGTAGAATAGATTTGATATAGTCATCGCTACTAAATAGGTTATTGCCAAGAATGCTTGCAACACGCTTATTTTCTGCAAGTAGATAGTCAAAAACATATACCAAAAATGCACCAGAACCACATGCAGGGTCTACGACTTTTACGTTATGTAAAAAGTCCTGATAGTTACCGTAAGCTTGGCGTTCACGTTTCTCGTAGCTTTTGTCCGAAATGTCGCCTTTGAGCTTAAACTCTACTTTGAGTCGTTCTTCTTCTTCACGCAAATAAGCACCGAGTGAATTATCAACAATGTAACGCACAATATAATCAGGAGTGTAAAAGATACCGTCTTTTTTTCGCAGTGACTGCTGAATTGAATTTATATTTTGGCTCACTTGAACTTGGTTCTTGATTTCTTCTAGGTCGCTAACGGATTGTTCGAAAATGTGTCCCAAGATTTTAACGCTCAAATCTTCTTCGAAATTGTAGCTACTAATAAGGGCGACCTTGCGAAGTGGCCCATCACTGACCTTTAGAGCATTTAGTACAGCGTCTGGTGCAAACAGACCGCCATTATAGCCGTCTGGTATCTCTAGCTTTGTACTACCGACATCTATTGCTTCAAAAAACGCTTTGAACGTAGACCACAATGAACCACCAAAGGTTGAGTTATCGGCGGCTTTAATAACTCGCTGCAATGTATCATCAGGCAGCAACCCCCTATCTTCTGCAAAACATGCAAAAACTATGCGGTCAATTATCTTTTGGGCTTTTTCAATCCCTATTTCAATATCAGACCGAACACTATCATTGTGCTGATATATATCTCTTAGAAGTTCTAGCCTAGCTTCACGATAAACTTTATAGAACTTCTTACCAATTTCTTCCTGTTCAAGACTAATATCACTAAGCCAACCCTCGGTTTTACTTGCACCCTTAGGTGTGGTTAGGTTATCGCTATGGAGTAATGTATAAAACGTCTTAAACTTGAGGTAATCGTCTTCTGGGTCTACTAAGTCATCAAGAGTCCAGAGTTCGTAATCAAGTTGGTTGTCGTGATATAGTCGTAACTCCCAAAAGTTACTAACAACCACAAATGGACAATTGCGATACTGCGTCTTGTACTTGAAGCCTTGCTGTACTGGACTCATATTGCCCTCACGTTGCTGTGGTCGGTCTAGCTCAATTGAAGCACCCTTTAACTCAACAACTGCCGCGATGTTCTCAATATCTTTTGGCTTGTCCGTGAAGCTAAGTACGGCATCGGGCAATTGACCTTTTTCGGTCGTAGCTTTTGGCTCAAGACTAAATGGAACAGCGGGCTTCTCTTTATAGCCAAGTATCTTGATGAAAAAGTCTTGATTGTATGCTTGTTCGCGAGAAGTTTCTTTATCTGCTTTTAGACTACCGTTGTGGTAATCATTGTGCCAAGTCTTTACTAGAACAATCTTTTCTTGTAACTCAGATGTTTGTAATTTTGAAGCGA